>NZ_JAWYAJ010000525.1:0-43145 GCF_034124845.1 Robinsoniella sp. | reverse complement strand
AATATTAATTTGGTTAAAATGACCAAGGTGTAGCAATTTTCAAACACGCTCTAGTTTTATATCATTATTCTACGGTAACCGATTTTGCAAGATTTCTTGGTTTATCTACGTCACAGCCTTTGCCCAAGGCTACATAGTAGCCGAACAGCTGCAGCGGAATAATCGCCAGTGAATTAGCAAAATACTGGTTTGTCTTGGGAATGTAGATTACATAGTCCGCTGTTTTTTCTGCATCGGTGTGGTCTGCATTGGTCACAGCCAGAAGAAATGCCCCTCTTGTCTTTACTTCCTGCATATTGCTGATCATTTTTTTATAAAGGTCTTCCTGAGTGAGCACTGCTGCCACCAGGGTTCCTTCTTCGATCAGGGATATGGTGCCATGCTTTAACTCACCTGCCGCATAGGCTTCTGAATGGATATAAGAGATTTCTTTCAGCTTTAAGGAACCTTCCAGTGAAATGGCATAATCTATTCCTCTTCCGATAAAGAACACGTCCTTTGCCGCTATATAACGGTTAGCAAAGCGCTGGATCTTCTCTTTGTTATTCAAAAGCATTTCGATCTGCGCGGGGAGCCTTTTCAGTTCCCTTATATACTCTTCCATCTGGCTTGATGTCACTTTCCCCCTTACCTGGGCAAACTTAAGAGCCAGAAGATAATGTGCAATCAGCTGGGTGCTGTATGCCTTTGTGGTAGCTACTGCTATTTCCGGGCCTGCCCAGGTGTACATCACGTTATCAGCTTCCCTTGCTATGGAGCTCCCCACGACATTGACAATTCCCAGTACCTTAATGCCATGTGCTTTTGCTTCACGCAGAGCTGCCAGAGAATCGGCTGTTTCTCCTGACTGGCTGACGATAATTGCCATGGTATCCGGCTCAAATATAGGATTACGGTAACGGAATTCACTAGCCAGATCCACTTCTACCGGAATCCTCGCCAGGCCTTCAAACACATATTTTGCCGTTACACCGGTGTGATAAGCGGAACCGCAGGCAATAATATAAATTTTACGGATTGCCTTTATTTCTTCATCGGTCATGCCCAGCTCTTCGATTACGATTTCATTTCCTTTAATTCTTGGATTCAGGGTATCAGTAACCGCTTTTGGCTGTTCGTACATTTCTTTTAACATGAAATGCTCATATCCGCCCTTTTCCGCAGCGCTGATATCCCACTGTATTTCTGTGGATTCTTTATCAATCTCTTCTTCATCAATATTGTAGAAGGTCATGCCGTCTTTTGTCAGCATGGCAATTTCTTCGTTCTGAATAAAATAAACATTCCTGGTGTATTTTAACACTGCCGGAACATCAGAAGCGATCAGATTGCCATCTTTGCTGTGTCCCACGATTAAGGGGCTGTCCTTACGAACTGCATAGATTTCACCCGGATGCTCTTTAAACATAATTCCAAGAGCATAGGAGCCCTCTACACGGTGCATAATTTTCGTAATGGCCTCTAACGGGTCACCTTTATAATAATAATCCAGCAGATGGGCTATTACTTCTGTATCTGTCTCTGATAAAAATTCATACCCTTTGGACTGGAGTTTTTTCTTAAGCTTTAAATAATTCTCAATAATTCCATTATGTACAACTACAATAGATGCATCTTTATTAAAATGGGGATGTGCATTTACATCAGAAGGCGAACCATGGGTTGCCCATCTCGTATGTCCAATCCCCGCCATACCCGGCATCGTTGCCCCGCCGTGTGTCAGTTCATCCAGAATCTTCAGACGCCCGGTGGATTTCTTCATTTCAATTGAGGTACCATCATAAACTGCTATTCCAGCAGAATCATAACCACGATATTCCAGTTTTGACAAGCCGTCCAATAAAATTGGGGCTGCCTGACTCTCTCCTATATAACCAACAATTCCACACATAGTTATTCCTCCTCATAATTTGTTTAGAGCATATTTGCAAATTGCTTTTGGCAAGCTGCAAACACACTCTAGAGCGTGTTTTACAATTGCTTTCTGGCAGCTGTACGTTCCAGTTTGTGGGATGGATGTGCCAAATTTAGGACGCGTAGTGGGCTACGCAGACTAAATTAGGCACATTCAGGCCGCAAAGTGGGGCGTGCTGATGGCAAGAATGAATTTTCAAACGCACTCTAACGGTTACTTTGCTTCTGTGTCCAGTAATTAGGGCTCATCGTACATTTTAATATCAGCCATCTGGGCAGCTTCCGGTATCTTTTACCAAAGAAGTATCCCAGATATTTAAATCCGCTTTTCATGACCAGATCGGGGATCAGCCATGGTTTATGGATTTTTATAAGATATGCTGCGGTCTGCTTAACCATTCGCATCCCTTCACTTTCGGAACTTGCCATAGAAAATATCTGGGGATGGTCCGCCTGGGAAACAGCCAGGTCAAAATTGCGTTTAAACTGCATGATATTTCCATAGTTATGGGAATGATATACCATAGCTTCCGCCACATAGGCGATCTCTCTGCCGGATTGAATCATTTTCCCTGCCATAATCATATCTTCATTAAAAATGGTATGCTTTTCAAAACCACCAAGAGCAAGGTACAAATCTCTTCTGTAAGCGGCACACACATTGGAGCAGAAAAAGGTCTTAATCCCCATTGCGGGTAGATTGTCTTTGGATTTAATCACGCTTTTATCCCCGTAATTAAAGGATCTTGTGTAGCACTCAATAATCTTACAGTCCTCATTGGGAAGCTGTCTGGCATATGCCGCCCCTACCAATTTCCGGTCAAATGCTTTTACCAGGGATGAAACCAGAAATTCATCTTTAGGCATGGCATCCTGGGTCATAAACAATAAAATGTCCGTATCAGACATCGTGGCGGCTCTATCTCTAGTGCCGCCATGATTAAATTCCTTTGCAGATAAATGGTGCACTTCCACCCCTGGCATTTTTTCATAAATACCGGCCTCCGGGAAATACTTTTTCTCTGTATTCATAATGCGAATACTATGAATGGGATAGTCCTGTCCGGACAATATCTGCATCAGCTTATGAAATTGTTTTCCCGGCTTATAAGTCGGGATGATTACATCAACTGTATAATTTTTCATAGGTTTATTGAATTCCTGTTTCATTAATGATCTTGTTGCTGATCTCCTGTACGGTATTGGACGGTGTATATCCATCGCTGCCAAATAGGTACGTATGAAGTTCTTTTACATTCTGAGCCAGATTAACAGGTACTACACAGTCACCTGCTGCTATGTTAGCCGGCATCTGTTCGAACGGAAATCCGGTAGTATCGCTCATGTTATAAGCAGCGATGTCTTTTGCAAGGCTTGCCATCTCTGTAACACTTAAACTTGTAGAAATATTATCAAATACACTGTCAATGATTTCATTTAATTTTAATATGTTTGCTGTCTTCGCTTTTTTAAAGATCTGTTCCAGCACGGTTCTCTGACGCTCTGTACGCTTAAAGTCATCACCGGTTGTATAACGGATTCTGCAGTAAGATAATGCCTGTAGGCCATTTAAAGTCTGAAGTCCTGTAGATTCTACGGGTACGATCTCTAATCCCGTAACTTCAGAACCTTCCACCTGATAATTGTTCAGATGCACAATCTCATCTTCCTGAATATCGATTTCCACGCCGCCCAGTGCATTTACCACCTCTGCAACCGCATTAAAGTTAACCGTTACATAGTCGGTGATATCCATATCCAGATTCTTATTAATCATATTCATGGAACGCTTCGGTCCGCCAAACTGGTAACACTCGGTAGCTTTCCGGTATTCGCCGTTGGTATTGTCTAAGTAAGTATCCCGGTAAATGGAAACCAGTTTAATATCTTTGGTTTCGTTATTAATACTTGCAATCATAATAGTATCACTTCTGGAATCCGTTGTGGATGCATCTCTGGAGTCCACTCCAAACAGCGCTATATTCCGATATCCCTTCATGACCGCTGCCTGCTCAGAAGGAATCTCGGAGTTAATGATGATATCCCCTTCTGCAATCTTTTCTGTTTTTAATTTACTGAATTTGGCAGCCACAAATAATCCTACTGCAAGCAGCAGCAGAACAAGAATTTCAATTACAAAAATAACTCTTCTTCTGGTTTTTCTCTTGGATGATTTCCTGTCTTTTCCTCCCGGATATCCACCGGACGGCGCTCCATTTCCCGGACCATTGTAAGGCCCGTTCTGATAAGCACCATTCTGATACTGCCCGTTATACGGTCCATTCTGCTGATACTGCCCATTGTTATATGGTCCGTTGCCCGGTCCGTTATAAGGCCCGTTCTGGTATCCGTTATTCGGTCCGTTGTAGGGTCCGTTCTGGTATGGTCCGTTGTTCGGTCCGTTGTAAGGTCCGTTCTGGTATCCGTTATTCGGTCCGTTATAGGGTCCGTTCTGATATGGGCCATTATACGGGCCGCTCTGATACGGACCATTGTTTGGACGGCCCTGGTTTCTATTCTGGCTTTCGCGGTTTTTCTTTCGATCTGACATTTCATTCCCCTTCTCTAATTAATCTTTAATAGTAACAACTCAGACGAGCTGACCTGTTACTGCAAAAATCCATTCATAATCGCTTGCACGATAGGATTTTTGCACTTCTGAATCACTTTCTTACGGTATGCGCAGTAAATGCGCATACCTGTCTGAACTGTTACCTTTAATATGCATTCTTATTGACAAATCCCTTGAAAATCGTCAAAAAAAGGATTTTAATATCCAATCCCAAAGTCCAGTTTTCAATATAGTACAAGTCATAATCTATACGGCGCCTGATGGAAGTGTCTCCACGGTAACCATTAATCTGTGCCCAACCGGTCATCCCTGGCCGTACCTGATGCTTTATCATATAACGAGGTATTTCCTCTCTGAACTTTTCTACAAATTGCGGCCGCTCCGGCCTTGGACCCACCAGGCTCATGTCGCCTTTCAGGACATTAAAAAGCTGCGGAAGTTCATCAATACTGGTTTTCCGCATAAACTTTCCGATCCCGGTAACACGCGGATCATTTTTTACGGTCCAGGCGCGCTTCTCTGTGTTTGGTTTTTGTACCTCCATGGACCGGAACTTGTACATCATAAATGGCTTATTGTGAAGCCCTACCCTCTCCTGCTTAAAGATGAGAGGCCCCGGAGAAGTCAGTTTAATGACTCCGGTTACGATTAACATGATTGGAGAGAACAAAATGATTGCACAGGTTCCTCCCAGAATATCAACCGCTCTTTTTACCATCATGTTAAATGTATTTGTAAGCGGGACATGCCGGATATTTACAACCGGGAGTCCCAGAAGATCTTCGGTATAGGGTTTGGTGGGAATTATATTATTATAATCCGGTATAAATTTTGTATGGACACCTGACTTTTCACACAGGGAAACAATCCGTTCCAGTTTGTAATATTCATTCAGTCCAAGTGTAATCGCAATCTCATCCAGTCTGTTCTGAGGCAGAATTACCAGCAGATTATCAATCCGCCCGATTACCTTAATTCCTTTATACATGGTTCCGCTTTCCACATTATCATCCAGGATACCTCTAATCAGATAACCCCACTGGGGATTTTCTTTTACCCGGTCCACAAATTCTTCTGCCGCCCGGCTGTATCCAACCAGAATAATATGCTTCAGATTCATTCCCTTTGCCCGCATATTCATTAATACTTTACGTATAAAATAGCGAACCAGAATTTCCATGCCGATGTTCAGGCCATAGAAAATGAAAAGCATCTTTCGCGAAAAGTTGTTTTCATGTATCATATATAAAATAAGTATAAACAGCAACAGTGCAATACTGTTTGCTTTCATGATATTACCAAATTCTAACCGCCTGCCCTGTACCCTTTTTGGAGTATAAAGGCTGAAAGCGTAATAAAGCAGCAGCAATCCCGGTATTAATGGAATCAATGCAGACATGTAAGTTTCCATCGGAAGCTTTCCAATATCCGGATCTTCCAGAATCCAAAACTGAATAAACCATGATGCCACGTAACTGACCGCAATCACACAGCCATCAATTACAACATGAAAGCGATTTAAATACTTTTGATTATCTTTAATCACTCCTATTCACTCCTCGCTTTATCCATACGTTCTATAATACAATATCTCCCTAAAAAGGGCAACTGTCATTTTTCGTTTTGATATCTAACTTTTTTAGAACTTATCTCGTATTTTTCAGACGTTTTATGATATTAATCCACAATTCAATTTGAATTTTAACATAATTCTTAATATTTTTCTTTTTAAATTTAACTTTACTTCCTTTTGCCGCCAGTGCAAAGCCTTTCCAGATTCCCTGTAAATACTCTTTTAAATATCCTTTGCAGCCAAAAAATACTGTTTTCACCAGTATACCCGCAATTAAGAAAGGTATATTGAATAGTATTTGCAGAAAAGGCATGTTTTTATAAACTAAATAAATATTATTTCTGGCTGAGTAGCCGATTTTAAATTCGTTATATCTGGAACCGGTAGTTCCGCTTCCCACATGATGTACGACAGCACCCGGTGCGTATCGATTCTCATACCCTTCAATTCTTGCCCGGTATCCGATATCAATATCTTCCAGATATGCATAATGCATTTCATCAAAATATCCAATCTCTGCAAAGACACTTTTTCGGTATATGGCTGCTGCTGCACAGGATGCAAAAATTCTGCGAGGCTCATCGTACAGGATTGCCGGCATATCTTTTCCCCAGGCAAATGCCCATCCCAAAGCGCAGTAATAATTGCCTCCGTCATCCATCAGCGTGGGGTTATGCATCTGCAGTAATTTCGCCTGGCTGGAAAAACAGCCCGGATGCATTTCCATATCAGCCAGCAGAGCTTCCACAAAATCCGCTTCTGCTTTAGTATCATTGTTCAGCAGTATTACATAAGGGGCCTTTGCCTTCTTAATTCCTGTATTCACCGCTCTGCAGAAACCATAGTTTCTATTTAATACAATACACTTCACTTCCGGATATTTTTCTTTCACATATGAAATACTGCCGTCATCGGACCCGTTATCCACCAGAAGGACCTCAAAGTCTTTCTCCGTCTGCCTGCGCAGTGAATCCAGACATTCATCCAGATAAACCATTCCATTAAAATTTGGTATCACCACTGATACTTTACACATAAACTAGTCCTCATACGCTATTTCCGGCCAGTACGGCAGCGCCGCACTAGTCATTTTTCAATTCATAATTCCAGGTTTTCAAAGAAAAATTAGGATTATAATAAGGATCACCCTGCTTTAGCAGGGATATCCAATGGCTTCTCATATATTCAATCTCCGACTGGAAACGCCTTACTTTCTCCTTGGTATCTTCCGGTCCCCGAGTCTTTGACTCATGATGGTACATCTCCACAAAGGGATCGTAGACCACAAGATAACCGGCTCTTCCCACCTTCAGGCAAAAATCCACATCATTAAAAGCAACCGCCAGTTTCTCTTCAAATCCGCCTGCTTCTTCATAGACAGTGCGCCTAAACATCATACATGCAGCCGTAACTGCGCTTAAATCCTGCTGCAGCCTTGCTTTATGCAGATAGCCGCTATGGCTTCTGGGCAGGCCGGTAAACATACTGCCCGCTATTCCGCCGATTCCCAGGACAATTCCGGCATGCTGAATCGTATCATCGGGATAATAAAGCCTTGCGCCTACTATGCCTACCTCTTCTCTCATTCCATGTCCCAAAAATTCTTCTATCCATCCCGGTGTTATGACCGTAATGTCATTATTCAGGCAGATGATGTACTCGCCTGAAGATTTAGCAATTCCAAAATTATTGATCGCCGAATAATTAAAGCTACATTCCGAGGTATGGCTACATTCCGAGGTATGGCTACATACCTTGTCCCAATATACTACCTGAATCCCTTTTTGTCCATCCAAATTTTTATAAAATGCAAATGTTTTTTCATCTTTACTGTTATTTTCTACAATAATAATCTCATAATTTGGATAAGTTGTCTTTTCCCGGATGGAAGTTAGACAGCTCTTTAGGATCTCCACATGATCTTTGTTTGGAATAATAATAGATACCAGCGGCTTGGATGTCACTTCATAAGTTACCCGGTAAAATCCCATATCTTTCGTATGACTGACGCTGCCTTTTACCCCGCACCGGTTCAGATGCGCTTCTATAGCCCGTTTTCCGGCATCAAAAGCATAAGCTTTGCTGGCAGGATTATCTGCCGTGGACGCCTTGTGGATCCTCCAGTGATAAAGTACCCGGGGAATATGGATGACTTTTCTTGCTCTGCATCCTGCCAACCGGACCGGTATACTTTTATCATTATCCGGTAACAGCTGTTTATTATTACCGCTGCATCCAGACCCTGCATCCTTGCTTGCCTCTTCCATACAGCGGAATACAAAGTCATAGTCCTGTGCACCTTCAAATGCACTGTTTAGTCCACCTGCTTTTTCCACCAGGCTTCTCTTTACCACAAACAAATGGCAGATATAGTTGTTGGATCTTAACAGATCCAGGTTAAAGTCCGGTTTAAAATGAGGCTGGAAATGTTCCGACAAGTCCGAGGTTACTTTGTCTTCATCTGTATAGATAACCTCTGCCTCTTTATTTTTCTGGATTGCCAATGCTACCTCATACAACGCATTTGGTGCCAGAAGGTCATCATGGTCAAATAACGCAAGGAAATCTCCTTTTGCCATGGCAAATGCCGCATTGGTATTATCTGCAATCCCCAGATTCTTTTCCAGTTTCTCATATCGGATTCTGGAATCCTTTTTTATATATTCTGCAATGATCTTACCGGTCTGCAGATCGTCACCGCTGCCGTCAGCAATGCACAATTCCCAGTGGGGATAGCTCTGTTCCAGCACCGACTCAATCATCTGGCGCAGAAACAACTCCGGTGTCCGGTAAACCGGCACCACAACGCTGATTACTACCGGATCCTTCCAGTTTTGTTTTCTCTGCCGTTCCAGTTCTTCGGCTGTGGCTCTATGCCGTTCAAACCAGTCGGAATAGTCCACATCAGAATGTTCAAAACGCTCTGTAAGCTTTACGGTAAATTCTTTGAAACCATAATGCTTCAGATAAAGGCAAGCCTTTTTTATATTATATGGTGAAAGCCGTGCTAACAGCTTTCTCCAGTCAACCTTTGCATGTTTACTCATTTTTGTCCCCATCACTTATTGCAGTCTGACCTGCAATAATATCACTTCCTTTGAAGAAGCGTTTGATTGTTTTTACCACATGTTCCAAATCCTTTTCCTCCAGGCGATAATACATCGGAAGCCGCAACAGGCGTTCACTTTCCGCGGTAGTATAGCGGTCTTCTCCCGAAAACCGTCCAAACCGGATACCTGCAGGCGCCGTATGCAGAGGAATATAATGAAATACACTATGTATGCCATTCTCGTGAAGATAGTCGATTAATCTGCTTCTCACTTCCAGGCTTTCCACTTTAATATAGTACATATGGGCATTGTGTTCAGCATATTCCGGCACCCACGGCTGACGGATATATCCCTGGTCCGCCAGCTCTTTTAAGCCAACCTGGTAATATTCATAACTTTTCATTCTGTCCCTGGTAATTTCATCCGCTATTTCCAGCTGTGCATAGAGATATGCAGCATTCATATCACTTGGCAGATAGGACGATCCATAATTCACCCAGGTATATTTATCAATCTGTCCCCGGAAAAACTTACTCCGATTCGTTCCCTTTTCTCTTAGTATTTCCGCTTTTTCACGATATTCATCCATTTGGAATAAAATTGCTCCGCCTTCTCCCATAGAATAATTTTTCGTCTCATGAAAACTGTAACAGCCAAAATCCCCGATTGTGCCAAGTGCCGTGCCTTTATAATAAGCATCCACGCCCTGTGCCGCGTCTTCAATTACAACCAGATGGTGTTTTCCCGCAATTGCCATAATTTCGTCCATGGCACATGCAACCCCGGCATAATGAACCGGTACAATAGCTTTTGTTTTTTCCGTTATCGCTGCTTCGATCAGCCGTTCGTCCATATTCATAGTTTCGGGCCGAATATCCACAAATACCAGTTTGGCGCCCTGCAGTACAAAAGCATCCGCTGTGGATACAAATGTATATGCCGGCATTATCACCTCGTCTCCCGGCATGATTCCAGCCAGGAAAGCCGCCATTTCAAGTGCATGAGTACAGGATGTGGTGAGCAGTGTATGTTTTACATTAAAACGCTCTTCCATCCACCGTGAACACTGCCTGGTAAACTTTCCGTCTCCGCTGATTTTCTTTGCATCAATCGCTTCTTTTATATAATCCAGTTCTTTTCCTGTAAATGGTGGTACATTAAAATCTATCATTTCACTACTCTTCTTTCTCTGCTTATCCTTATGTTCGTAACAGTTCAGACAAGCTGCCCTGTTACTGCAAAAATCCATTCATAATCGCTAGTGCGATGGGATTTTTGCACTCCTAAATCACTGTCTTACCGTATGCGCAGTCAGTGCGCATACCTGCCTGAACGCTTTCGAATGTTCCATATCAGCATTGAAATAAATATGATACAGCTGATCATGCTTACGATTACACCTGCTTTAAAGAAAGGAGCCTCAAAAACAACTTTGACCTCGTGGCTGCCAGCGGGTGTCTGAAAAGCAATAAATCCATAGTCTGCCCTTTTTATTTCCTGCTTGATTCCATCTAAATATACAGACCACCCTTTTTCAAAAGGAATTGCCAACATCACCATGCCGTCCTCAGGCACTTCTATACTGCCTGTAAGCATGCTGTCCCTTATGGGATCTGTAAATTCAATTTTCGCTTCTTCATTATATGCAATTGCATCCTTGTATCCATATGCTGCCACATTCGTCAGCTTTGCATTCACCTTACCTTCATTAATCTGTATCGTGATCTTTTCAGTCTCTGGCAGAATGTTAAAAGCGATATCTTTCGGTTCATCTTTTCTCACATATACTTTATAATGGCGGTCATCATTGGTAGTGATCTCCACATAGGTGGGGAAATCCACCGTTAATGTAAATTCAAACCTAACTCTCTGATATTTTCCAAATGATGTTTGATTAACCGGAAGATTAATAAAATGCTGGTCATAGGCAGTAATTTCACTCCCGGAGACCTGGCACACCGATGTGTCAATTTTATCATAATCAATCAAATCTGCGGCTTTTTTCTTATTATATTTCTTTAACTGCCCGTCCGATATTCTAATTCCACTGTCAAACTCGCTATCTGGGTCATCTAATACCAGCACCTCTGACAATAACCCCTCCACATCCAGTTGACTGCGTTTGGCTGTAAATTCCTGTTCTTCCATGGTCTTGGTAAAAAATTTGCCAAGGGAAGATGTCTTTTCATTCCGATAAATATAGATGTCTCCCACTTCACGCAAAAACTGATAGCCGTCTACCTTTAAGTCATTGGTCTTTGTCAGGATGTATTTCACATCACAGAGAGCTGCAAGACTGCTGTCATGAACTGCATTTTTAAACTGATAGTGATTAATATCTCCCAGACTATACAGCTGGGGCCATACCCGGTCCACAAATGCTGCTATATTCCCGTTCTGAGTAGAATTATAAGTACTGACTCCATGATAATACTGCGCCAGTGAATCCATACTGTGGGATGCAGACACGAAATCTTTCTCTACCCGGTAAAAGGAAGGATCAATGGATTTTAAATATGCAAGAGCTTCCCCAACCGAAGAATGATAGGTATCTTCAAAATATGACGCGTCATCTTTCTTAACGGTGTCCCGGTTTCTATAGTTCAATGCCGTATCGCTGGTGATGTTAAAGAAAAGCAGTACCGCCAGCATCAGGTAGAGATTCCCGGAGGGCACCTTCCACTTTTTCTGTACAAACAACCAGAGAATCACCGCCATGCCGATTCCGCTTACCAGCATGTAAAAAGCGTTTTCTGCGTAGCCTGCTTCCCCCAGATAAGTATAAGCCTTGCCATATACCGCCAACATTCCAAGGCTGGCTGCTGCAAGCCCCAAAATATTTAACTTTTTCTCCTGAATAATGCGATCCAGCATCATCGCGCTGACCAGTGCAAAAAGCGGCATGAATAAAAAGCTGTGCCTGGAAAATTCATATGAAAACCCATTAAAGACAATGCTGCCGCATTTAAGCCCGATGCACAGAGCAATCAGTGCAACTGCCGCATACTGGGTTATTTTATGCTTTTTATTTGTATTCTGTCTGTGAATGGTAAATAAATACTGGAACAGCAAAATGACAAACAAGGTGGACATAAACAAATGAATGTCTTCATAATAATTTGAAAAGCCACTGTAGGAGTAAGTGGATCCCGACTGCATGTTACTGGAAAACAGATTGTATATTGCGGTCTTATAGTAATCTTTCGGCCATAAACTCACAGACTCCAGCAGACGTTGTGACAGGCTTGTGGTCGCATCCAGTCTTGCACTGGTTCCAAATAGCAGTGCTGCAACCGGGAATAGATTGATCGCTCCCATTCCCACACCCAACAGCATAAAGCAGCCGTCACTGATTAATAACACGATTTTTTCTTTGATTTTTCTGCCATTCAGCTGCACCAGCCGGAAACACAAATAGATACCGCCTCCCAGCAGACACATATAGCCCCAGTATAAGCTTCCAAAAACAATGATGCCACAGACTGCCGCAAGCAGCAGCTTATATTTTTTCCCAACCAGTGTTTTCTCTAAACAGAATAACAGCAGCGGAAAGAACACCACTACTGTTGCAAACTGGTAATGCTGTCCCCATACTACCATGAAACCGCTGAATGCATACATAAATCCAGCAAGCAACTTCCCATATTCCGATAGTGAAAAACAGGATAAATAATAGTATACAGCAATCCCTGCAAGCACGATCTTCAGAATCTGGAAGTAGACCAGATAAGATGCCAGATGCTCCGGCCCAAATACCACGCCCAGCAGGTAAAGCACCATCAGAAAAGGATCCGTCAGATTTAAGCCAAACATATTTACCCCAAATCCGTTATTGAAATCCCACAGTGAGAAACTTCCATTTCGCAAATGATTTACGATGGTATTGTACTGCATCAGATACTGCTGCTTTGTATCAGAACCGATGTCTCCAAAGACAAAGGTTTCATTTCCAAATAGATAACTCTGAAAAACAAGTAGGCAGGCACCTAAAATGATCAGGCTCAGAATTCCTGCCGTCTTAAAACTGCTTGTATTTTTCCCCTGTACCATACGTTCCTCCCTTTATATTGCATGTGCTGTGCCAAAATTGGGGCAGCCGCCAAATTGAAATGACAAAAGCCTGCTGCTGCAATATTGACCGGCATACGATACTGCCACTTAAACTTTCAACGAGAAATCCGCCTTGTCCAGCGATAAATTCACGTTGTAATACGGATCTCCTTTTTCCAGAATATCCGGCCATTTCCGCAGAAATACGTTGGCTTCCCTGTTAAAACGCTGTACTTTATCCGGAGTATCCTCATATCCCCTGGATTTGGATTCATAATGATAAAGCTCTGCATATGGGTTATACACCACTAACTTACCAAGTGACCTGACTTTGAGACAGAAGTCAATGTCATTAAACGCAACCTGAAGTTGCTCGTCAAACCCGCCAGTCTCATCAAACACACTTCTTTTTACCATCATGCATGCCGCTGTTACCGCACTCAAATCAGCAGCACAGATAATTCTGGAAAAATATCCGTTATCTCCCCGTAAACTGCCGATAAACGCATGACCTGCGATTCCGCCAAAGCCAATGATAACACCTGCATGCTGAATGGTATTATCCTCAAAATACAGCCTGGCTCCCACGGCTCCCACATCATCACGTTTACAATAGCCCAGCATTTCTTCCAGGCAGTCTCTATTGATAATCTCCGTGTCATTATTTAAAAACAGCAGGTATTCTCCTTTTGCATGCCGAACACCAAAATTATTGATACCGGAGTAATTAAATACATCTTCCCAGAAGACTACATGCACACACTCATGCTCTGCCTCCAGTCTCCGGTAATATTCAAATGTTTCTTTTTCCGTACTGTTATTTTCCACAATAATAAATTCTATATTGGGATAAGCCGATTTGGTTAAAATAGATTGGACACATTTATCCAGATCAGCAGAATGGTCTTTATTCGGAATAATAATCGAAATCAACGGCTTCTCATCCGGTATGACAAATCTGGTCTTATATAACCCCAGATATTCCCCGTTTGTAACAACTGCTTCGATGCCTACTCTGTCATAATGGGCCTGAACTGCGCGTTTTCCCGCCTCAAATGCATAGAGCTTGCTCTCCGGGTTTTCAGCCGTGGAATCCTTGTGGGCACGCCAATGATAAAGTGCTTTTGGAATATGGCAGATCTCTTTTGCCTGCTCCACACATCTTAAAATAAAGTCATAATCCTGTGCTCCGTCAAATTCCTGCCGCAGACAGCCGACCTGTTTTAAAAGCTCTTTTTTTACAACAAATAAATGGCTGATGTAATTCATACTGCATAGTAAATCTATGTTAAAATCTGATTTGAAATGGGGCTGGAAATATTCTTTTCCATTCATGGTGATTTTATCTTCATCCGTATAGAGCACGTCAATACGGGAATTTTCATTTATCGCTTTTATACACTCAAACAGTGCATTTGGCGCCAGCAGATCATCATGGTCTGCAAACGCAATATAATTGCCCGTTGCAATCTGAATTGCACAATTGGTATTTTCTGAAATCTGCATCTGCCTTTTTGTATAGATTACCTTAATTCTGGAATCCTTTTTCTGCAATTCATTCAATGTCTCGGTAAGAGGCGAATCCTCCCCGCTGCCATCGGAAAGACATAATTCAAAATTTTCGTAAGTCTGATTTTGCACGGATTCCACAAATTCTTTCAAATAGGGAATCGGTGTCTTATATAATGGAACCACTATACTGATCAGCGGTCTTAGCTCGAACTTGGTACGTCTTTGTTCCTCTAATTCCTCTCTGGAAATCAGGTGTTTCTTCCGCCATTTTCCATAGTTCTCTTCGATATGCAGATCCACACGCATTACTTTTTCTATTGTGCGCTTAATAGCACGCTCCAGGCCGTTTCGTTTCAGATATGCCATGCCTTTCGTAAAATAAGAAGGCTGTCCTGCCTTTCCGGCAGCGGAAGAACCCACCGTATAGCCGGACTGAAGTCCACATGCCGATACCGTGATCTTTACCTTTGCGGTGGCAGGCTTCTGATATTCTATCTGGAAGCCTGCCTGACTGCAGAGCTGCCCCTCCGGAAAATTACCAGCTAAATCCACACGCTGGTGGTATTTTATTTCTGCTTCTATCTTGGCGCCTTTTTTGTCCTGTACTTTAATTTGACAAGGCTCTTTCGATGCCGCCCATCCGCTGACGGACATTTTGCCTCCGGAACCTTCGCTGATGGCATCGATACAGAAGTTTACTTCCTTTTGCTGTTTTAAAAGATTGGAAGCCGGAAGCCGGTAAATCTGCTTCTGTTCCTCTTCCACCTTTTGGAATACGGATAATTTCTTATAGGAACCGATTTCTTTCGGAAGTTTAATCCATATAAAATATTCCCGGTCAATCTCCAGCCCCTTAGCCAGATATTTTTTCCGCACCTCTATCCCCGATAAGTCCGTTATTTTCACGGGAAGCCGCTCCCGGTCCATATATGCAAAAATATTCTTACCGGTGATTTCATCTCCTTCACAAATTCCCTGCAATACATAGCAGTCCCTGTGTTCCAGATGAAATCTGGCTATCTGTACATTAAATAATCTGTCCATCCGTATCCTCCTAAATTCATTACCGCATACTGCCGCTTACCAAAGGGTAAACGGCGCGCGGTTTACTGAGAAGTTCTCATTGTAATAAGGATCCCCTGCATCTACAACAGGTCCCCATACAGAACGGAACTTCTCTACCTCTCTCTGGAAACGCTCCTGTTTTTCCGGCGTATCCTCGTAGCCTCTGGATTTGGATTCGTAATGATGCCATAGAGAAAAAGCATTATAAACGATCAGATACTTTTTCTCCCGTACTTTCATACAGAATTCCACGTCATTTAACGCTACGGCAAAATCTTCATTAAAACATCCTACTTCTTCGAATACCTCGCGGCGAACCATCATACATGCAGCCGTTACCGCACTGTAATTACAGTTAATAACAGGCCGGAGCATAAATCCAAGATCATCCTTCCCGATTCCGGAAAAGACATGTCCTGCAAATCCTCCAAATCCCAGTACAATGCCGGCGTGCTGAACTGTATCATCCGCAAACAGCAATTTCGCACCAACGCATCCGACTTCTTTTCGCATACAGCAGCCCAGCATTTCCCGAATGCCGTCCTCGCTGATTAATTCCGTATCATTGTTTAAAAACAGCAGATAATCCCCTTTTGCATGCTTTACACCAAAGTTATTGATGGCTGAATAATTAAAACCACTTTCCCAGGTAACCACATGGACATTTTGAAACTCCTGCTGCAGTTTCTCATAGTAGGAGAAAGTCTCTTTCTTTTCACTGTTATTTTCCACAATAATAAATTCAATATTTTTATAATTGCTCCGATCCTGGATAGAGCGCACGCAAAGATCCAGGTCTTTGCTATGGTCTTTATTTGGAATAATGATAGAAACCAGGGGATCTCCCGGCGTATGGTATTTTACATGGTTCATTCCCCAGAGATCCATTCTTTCCACATCCGCTTTTACACCAACACGTTTCAGATGTTCCTCTATGGCTTTTCTTCCCGCTTCGTATGCATACATTTTGCTTTCCGGATTCTCAGCGGTGGAATTGCTGTGCATTCTCCAATAATATAAAATTTTAGGCACATGCTTAATCACCTTTGCCTTTTCGATACAACGGAACATCAGATCATAGTCCTGGGCACCGTCAAATTCTTTTCGAAATCCGCCCACTTCATGGAAAATCGTACTTTTTACAACAAAAAGATGGGTGATATAATTATGGGAACGCAGCAGATCCAGACTAAAGTCCGGCTTCAGATTGGGATCCATGTGTTCGGATAGATCTGCATTCACCTTATCTTCATCCGAATAAACGATATCCGTCTTCTTATCCTGCAGTGCCTGCACCATTTCACTCAGAGCGTTCGGTGCCAGGACATCATCATGATCCAGAAGCGCAATATAATCACCGGTCGCCAGTGGAACCGCACCATTGGTATTCTCGGAAATGCCCTTATTGCTGTCCAGCAGAACATATTTAATTCTGGGATCCTTTTTCGCATAGGACTCTAAAGCTTCTTCCAGTTCTTTATTCCCGCAGCTGCCGTCTGCAATACACAATTCCCATTTTCCATAGGTCTGTGACTGAACGGAACCGATCATCTCATGGAGATACTTCAGCGGTGTATGATATGTGGGAACTAAAATGCTGATCACCGGCTCATAGATAAACTGATGCTTTCTCTGGTTCTCTAACTGTGCCACCGTAGGAAGCTGTGCTTCAAACCAGTTCTGGTATGGGGTTTTCGGTTTTACCACTTGCGTATCCGGCTTTTGCGGCATCATCTGTTTTGCCTTGAACTTGGCATAGTTTCGCGCTGTACGCATTTTTTCCATCGCCTGGAAGCCTTTTGTCTGTTTCAGGGCATACAGCTGATTCTGCAGTTCTTTTCCCTTATCATGATAGTTCCTTGCTTTCTCCCGCAATGTCACCAATTCTTTTCTCTGGGCCGCCAGATTTTTAACCAGTTCCCGTTCATCCAGAATATCAATATGTCCCTGAATTGTAATAGTATGAAGTTCTTTAAAATTTCCATGGATCATATACGCAGGATCATAATCCCAGAAAACATCCCCGTCCCCCTGACAAAATCCATTGATCGGCTCAATCTGTGTCATACACTCCGAAATAACTTTGTCAATTCTGCAGCGGCAGATTTCCCGTTCCAGCGGGTCCCATCGAAGAGCTCTGATGTCACCCGGATTCTCTATCTTAAAAGTAACTGAAAAACAGCCGTCTTTATCTAAATATAACTTCTGATGTTCGGACCGGTCTTCAGAAAAGACTTCTCCCCCCGCATAATATAGGGTACTTACAAACTTCGTCTTAGGATGATAATTCACTCCCAGCCCATCACCTCTCAGGTCAATAAATCCCTGGGAGATAGAGCTGTACATCTCACGAATTGGCACATGTCCCCGTACTACATAATCCTGAAAAGATTTTTCCATTTCCAGATAGACCGGTATCAGATCGGGAGAGATCCCTTCCTCCTGAAAATAAGGTGCCAGATCGTGCTTCGATATATCTTCATTACCGTGTAGAAAATAGTGAATAACACGGAAAATTACAAAGTCAACCGGAATAGGAAAGTCAAAGGTCCATTCATAATCGATCAGATTCCAGCCTTTGCCCACCAAAATATTGCCCAGTACCATGTCTATATCCGATACCGGCATGGAATACAGGTCTTTTGGAAGATTTGGCGCACCAAAAATTTCTCTGAATTCATCCGTCATTTTAAAAGGCTCTGTAGCACTCTCACGAATAATTTCAATATAGATATTCAGATACTTCATGGCTTTTTCTTTCTTGCCGGACTGCCACAGATGATGCAGACCCTCTTCTAAAGTATACATCCCCTCCAGATATTCCAGTTCTACACCTTCTTCTGTCAATGCACAGTGATTAACCGAAATCTTTGTGCCCTGAAACATACTGGACAGTTCATCGTACCATCTCTTTATATTATTGACATGAGAAATTCCCTCTTCATAACAGGGTACCTTCCGGACTGTCTTTTTCTTATGTTCGTCAATCAGGATATCTGTACGAATATCAAATGCTTTACTTCGTTCATTTGAAAATTTGGAATATACCACTTTTTTCATAATAATTTTTTGTTCCTTTCTGGAGCGTATCTGTTCAAACACGCTCTAAGATCGCCAGGTATGAATTGGAATACAGCGGAAACAAGCGGCTGTCTATCAAAGAATCAAACACTTTTTCCTCATCGAATAATAGAAGCCTCTCTCTGTCAAAATTCCAGATATTTTTATTTAATTCTCCCTTTTTGGGAAGATATTCATCTGAATAAATCGTCATTGGAAGCTTGTAGTCCGGGTATGGATAATAGAAATCCACATTTGCAAAGCCGGCCTCTTTAAAGATATCTTCCAGTTCCGGTTTGGAAAAAGTATGCACGCCGCTGGTATTCGGATAATTTTCCAATCCTTCAAAATAGGTTCCCACATGATCTTCCCTGCAGCCTGCCCAGTATTTCAGCCCCAGCCGGTTTTCAATGGCAATAATCAGTTTCCCCTGGGGTTTTAAATGAGTTCCGATTAAACGTAAAAACTCGGTATATGGTTCATCTGTTCCAATATATCCTTCCGCATATTCAAAGACACCAATTAATGTGATATAATCAAACTTCTTATCCAGACTCTTCTCAATGTCTGCGAAGTTCCCTACACATATGTTAATATTGTCATAATTCCGGTTGCGGTTCGCATTGATCAGGCTTCTCTTTTTCGACAGTTCGATGCAGGTAACCTCTTTTACCCTGCGTGCGAGCGCACCGGTGATCGCTCCGCAGCCGGAGCCGATTTCCAGTACCTCTGCCTGTTTTTGAAACGGGAACCAGTCAATGATGTTCTGTCTGATATGAGACATGTGGTATAACACTGACCAGTCCCGGCTGTCTGCAATCACCTGATTTAATTCCTCTTCTTCATAACGGCTTGCTATTTCCAGAAGCATATCTTCAATTTTGCCGTCGCTGTACAAATCTTCGCCTGGATAGTATTTATAATCCAGCCGGACTTTTCCCACCTGTTCCTCCATTGTCAATCCTTTTCCTTTCCCCGTATTGGAAATGCCGAACTATTGTGCTAAACAGGCACTAGTTCAGTAACGCAACTTTCGAATTCGCATCATAGAAACCAACGGTATTCTTGGTTGATACGATCGTCAAATTGCATACCTCATATAACCTGTGATGTACAACAAAATCCACCTGGTCATAGCCGGTGCATCCAAGTGAGAGCATATACTCTCCTCCCTGCATATCCATGCGCTGTGTAAATGCTATTTCCTGATATTCTCCCGGTCCTTTGCTCTGTACATTCACTTTTTCAAACAAACTGTTGGTACCGGTTACGTCTGTTCCTTTCAGGTCAGTAATCGTAAATGCATAAATTGGATCATTAATCTTATCATGAAACTTCACACGCATCTTTATGGTGCATGTGCTTCCTTTTTCAATGGTGTTGCTGGACAATCCTTTTTCATCTATAATATTGAATCCGATAATTTCAGCTTTCTTATCTCCATATTCGTTAATATGGGGATTTACATCGAAGGACGGACTCCATTCTTCCTGGTTCTCTATATCCGCTGCCAGGACAGTTTTTTTCTCCGGTACGACTTCCGTCAGCTTCCCCTGGTCATCCAAATCCAGTTGGTTAACCAGAACCTTCTTATACATGTCCACCATCTGTTTCGGCACGCCTTCCGCCAGCTTCTTTCCCTTATTCAAGAGAATTACACGGTCACAGTACTTACTGATACTGCTCAGGTCGTGGCTTACCAGAAGAATCGTCTTTCCCATCTTCTTAAAGTCCTCGAACTTGCGGTAACACTTTGTCTGGAAAAACACGTCTCCAACAGAGAGCGCTTCATCCACAATCAAAATCTCCGGTTCTATATTAATCGCAACTGCAAATGCCAGGCGGACAAACATACCGCTGGAATAAGTCTTCACCGGCTGGTATATAAATTCCCCAATATCAGCAAATTCCAGGATATCGTCAATCTTTTTTTCAATCTCTTCTCTTGTGAAGCCAATCATGGTTCCATTCAGATATATATTTTCAATTCCGGTGTATTCCATATTGAAACCCGCTCCCAACTCTAACAGTGCTGAAATTCTGCCGTTCACCGTCAGATTTCCGCCGGTGGGATTCAATACACCTGTAATAATCTTTAAAATCGTAGACTTCCCGGAACCATTGGTTCCGATAATGCCAATCGTCTCACCTTTTTTTACATCAAAGCTGACATGCTGCAGTGCATAGTGATCTCTGGAAAGAACTTTGTTCCTGCTAAGGCCCAATGATTCCTTCAACCGGTCGGTAGGCTTGTCATACAACTTATATATTTTCGTAAGGTCTTCTACCTTAATCGCTATCTCATCCATTCATTCTACCTCTTCCTACAAAACATCTGCAAAATGTACCTTTAATTTTCTAAATAGTTTGGCACCTATAAAGAATAAAACTGCCGTAAAAACCCAGAAATAAAGTGTCTGCCAGGGATGATTCCAAAAGCCCACTTTATCGATTAATGACTCACGGTAGCCAAATACAATATAATACATCGGGTTCAGTTTAAATACTACTGCCAGGATCCCGGTAATCTTCAGGTCTTCAAAATTCCACATAATAGGCGTCATCCAGACACCTACCTGCAGGATAATATTGATAATCTGGGTTAAATCCCTGAAAAAAATTACAATTGCACTGGTAACATAGGACAGCGCCAATACCATCACAAACATGCAAAATGAATAATAAATAATCTGCAATGCATAAAGGGTTGGATAATGCCCGGACACCGTATACATAACAAGAACTACTACAATAAAAAACAAATGTACAAACAGTGCCGATATTACTTTTACCACCGGAAGAATACTGATTTTAAAAACTACTTTTTTAACCAGATAACTATACTCGATAAAAGCATTCGTCCCATTGTTCAGCCCTTCTGAAAAGAAAAACCAGGGAACCAGACCTGCAACCAGCCACAATACAAAGGGCACGTCCCGAACCGGACCGGACCTTAATTTAGAAAATACAAACGAATAGACAAGAACGGTTACAATGGGCTGGACAAATGCCCAGATAATCCCAAGATACGAACCTGCAAATCTCGTTTTGAAATCATTTTTTGCCAGCTGCATAATCAGTTTACGGTTATGGTACAGCTCTGACGGCAGGGAAATTATTCTACTTAACATTTAACTACCTCTATTATTTCTTCAGTGTCGCAATGCCGCCCCACTTCTGATCTTTATCAGAAATGATAAGCTGCATATCAGCTGGGATCGGCCATTTTACTCCTATTTCAGGATCGTTCCATGCCAGTCCGCCTTCATCATTCGGATGATAAAAATCCGTACACTTATAAGCAAATTCCGCGGTATCAGACAATACTACAAAGCCGTGTGCAAAATTTTTCGGAATAAAAAATTGTTTTTTATTTTCCGCTGAGAGTACCACACCAAACCATTTTCCATAAGTTTTGGAGCCTTCCCTCAAATCCACGGCAACATCAAATACTTCACCGGAAACGACCCGGACTAATTTATCCTGTGGGAAATTAATCTGGAAATGAAGTCCACGCAGTACGCCTTTTTTAGACATCGACTGATTATCCTGGACAAACTCCATATCAATCCCTGCTTCTTTATAGTCATTATAATTATATGTTTCCATAAAATAACCGCGTTCATCACCGAAAACGGCAGGTGTTACCACTTTTAAACCTTCTATTTCACATGTCTCTACTGTAATCTTACCCATTATTTTACCCATTTTAACTGCAGGATTGCCTGCAATACTGCCACATTCAAACAAGCCGAAAGAATCACCGTGGCTTCCTTTCTGTATCATCATTTTCTTTCAGCCTTTAAAAGTCATTTCCTTTTACACATAACCTCTATCATCTACTCTTATCATAAGATTTAAATCATTAAAAGCTCTGATCCGGACAGCTCTGCTGAATAATCATCATCACAAATTTCAGGTGCATTAAGCGAAATTACAATCCGCTTACAGACCGTTTGCAATCTCCATGAGATACTGTCCATACTCCGTCTTAAGAAGCGGCTGAGCGAGTTCAATCAACTGCTCTTTGTTTATAAATCCTCTGCGGTAAGCGATTTCTTCAATGCAGGAAATATAAAGTCCCTGACGCTTCTGGAACGCCGCAACAAAGTCTGCTGCATCTAATAAGGAATCATGGTTGCCGGTATCCAGCCATGCAAAGCCTCTTCCAAGAGTCTCTACATGAAGAGTGCCTCTCCGTAAATATTCATTATTCACACTGGTGATTTCAATTTCCCCTCTGGCAGAAGGCTTTACATTTTTTGCTATTTCAACCACGTCGTTGTCATAAAAATATAACCCCGGTACCGCATAATTAGACTTTGGATGCTCCGGTTTTTCTTCGATAGACAATGCCTTTCCATCTTCATCAAACTCTACCACACCGTATTCTCTTGGGTCTCTTACATAGTATCCAAAAATAGTAGCACCTTTTTCTCTTGACGCTACATCTCTTAAAATTTTGGAGAAACTCTGTCCATAAAAGATATTATCTCCCAAAATCAGCGCAACACTATCATTTCCAATAAATTCTTCGCCAACAATAAATGCATCCGCCAATCCTCTGGGCTCTGTCTGTACGGCATAAGTCATCTGCAATCCCAGCTGTGAACCATCTCCCAGCAGATCTTCAAAAACCGGAAGATCCCTTGGTGTGGATATAATTAAAATTTCTTTGATTCCAGCCAGCATCAAGATAGACAATGGATAGTAAATCATCGGTTTATCATAAACCGGCATAATCTGTTTCGAAATTGCCTTTGTAAGTGGATACAGTCTTGTTCCGGAACCGCCCGCTAATATAATACCCTTCATTTTATATTCCTCCTATTTAACGCAAACGAGCAGTGCCTTGGTACGGCACTGCTATATGCTTACTTATTTGTACATTTCCTGGTAATATTTCTGATAATCACCACTGGTCACATTTTTCATCCAATCTTCGTTTTCAAAAAACCATTTGATTGTCAGCTTAATGCCATCTTCAAATTTCGTTTCCGGATACCAGCCGATTTCAGCCTTAATCTTATCCGGTGCAATTGCATATCGTCTGTCATGGCCTTTCCGGTCTTCTACATAAGTAATCAGGTTTTCACTGACTAATTCTTTTCTCGGATCACCTTCCGGCAGCATTTCCTGCAGCGTGTTCAGGATAATATGAATAATCTCAATATTCTGTTTTTCGTTATGTCCGCCAATATTATAGGTTTCAAAAAGTCTTCCCTGCTCCTGTACCATGTCGATTCCCTTTGCATGGTCTTCCACATATAACCAGTCTCTTACGTTCTTGCCATCACCATACACAGGAAGTTTCTTGCCCTGCAGTGCATTGTTGATAATCAGTGGAATCAGCTTTTCCGGGAACTGGTAAGGTCCATAATTATTACTGCAGTTCGTAATATTAGCCGGGAATTTATAAGTATCCATATAGGATTTCACCAGCATATCGGAAGATGCCTTACTTGCTGAATAGGGGCTGTGTGGATCATAAGGCGTTGTCTCATAGAAGAACTCGTCCTCTTTTTCCAAAGAGCCATACACTTCATCCGTAGATACATGCAGGAACTTTTTGCCTTCCTTGAAAGTTCCATCCGGAAGCTCCCATGCTGCCTTCGCCGCATTTAACATAACCAGTGTCCCTAATACATTTGTCTTAACAAAAACTTCCGGGTTCTTAATGCTTCTGTCTACATGACTCTCAGCCGCAAAATGAACTACACGGTCAATCTCATTTTCTTCAAAAATCTTCGTAATAGCGTCGCTGTCACAGATATCTGCTTTTACGAAAGTATAATTATCACGGTTTTCTACACTTCTTAAATTTTCTAAATTACCTGCATATGTCAGACAGTCCACATTGATGATCCGAATCTCGCTGTCATATTTTTTAAACATATAGTGAATATAATTAGAGCCAATAAAGCCTGCTCCTCCTGTTACCAGATATGTTCTCACTTTTATTTCCTCCAGATTTTGTTTATAAAGCGCAAAAATGCGCCGTTTTTGAATTGCGCTACGGGTATTATATCAAATATTGCAGATTACAGCAAGGAATATTTGTTTTCGGCAGATTTACACAGTTGAATGCTATTCGCCCCAAGTCTGTTTTCCTTTTTTGATCATCTTTTCGTATTTCTGATAAGATTCTCAAACACTCTTCTTCTTTTTATTATAAATAATAATCCCCGCAAAAGAAATCACACCTATGAGCGAACACAAAAGTCCTGCCTGAAGTCCCGGTGTAAAATATTTCAACTCCACTAAGTGATTTCCCTTATCCAGCAAAATACCGCTATACATGGTATTTGTACGTAAAATCTCCGTTTTCTTACCATCCACATAAGCTGTCCATCCTTTTGAGTAAGGAATCGTCAGGCAAAGTAGCTTTGAAGAATCCAGATCAATGTTTCCAGTTATTTTATTAGCTGTAAATTCTGTATTTTCCAGATGGTCTGCTTTTAGAGCTTCTACCTGCGCCGGGTATTGATTCATTGGCTGGCAGATTACTTTCAGATCTTTAAATGAATATTTGCCTCTTCCCGTTAATTTTATCTTAATTTTAGTTACAGGTTTATCACTATAACATAAATTAATGGCATAGTCCTTCTTTCCTTCATAAAGATGACTTTCAGGTGTAATCGTTTTAAAATTCTTTTTTACATTTCCTGAACTCACTTCAATCTGCGCCTTTCTTGCCCGTGGTCCTGAATCTTTTTTTGCCTTATAAGCAAGGTTTTTAAACACAACGTAGGTTTCTGCATCTTTTTTTCCATCTAACAAAAGTGTGATTGTCCCGCTTCCTTTTTTAACATCAAAAAAACCATTTTTCAATTCTACACCTTTACCATATTTGATTTTATAAGGTATTTCAACAGACGAAAAAGACGGTTCTGCCTCTGGCAAAATATCAGCCTTTTCATCAATCACTGCTGCCTGCAGCATAGCTTCCTGTTTTTCAATCGGTGACAGACTCTTATATTTTTCTGATGATAGATAATTAGAATACGTATAACCAAATGGTAAAGCTTGCTCATTTTCATATATCTGGACAGGAAGATCAACCTTATGATCCAAAGGTTGATACCCATAAAATGGATTCTCTTGCATGCTTTGTGGTGTTACCTGATATTTCACATTGGCAAGTGTACTTAACCCTATTCGGTTATCAAGACCTTTGTAACAAAAACTTAGGTAGATTCTATTCGCAGTCTCATCAAAAAACTTTGTAATATAATTATTGGATAAACTAAAATAAAAACTTAATCCATTCACATTATTTAAAACCGATGAATTATGAGGCATAGTATATTGTGCTTTTCCATAAGTTTCAAATCTTACAAACTCCTGATCTTCCAACCTGCTGACAGCGGTAGCCGATGTACTCATCATCTTTTTATATGCGGTTCCTTTGTCGATAAAATCATATATATATCCAGCTGATTTTCCATATCTACTATTTGCCTGAAAAAAAATACCTGCTGCCATAACCCCAAAAATAACAGTATAGTTGATCCTCTTTTTTAATAAATCACTTATGTGTAAATATTTTTTAATAAACGCACACGCTCCAAAGACTAACACTGCTGCTAATAAAATATACCAGGCTGATAAAAACCTTCCATCCGGATTCTTTTTAAAAATATAATATGAAACCAAATAGGCAAACGTTAATGACATTATGATAGCCAACTGTTTTTTTGTTATTTTCATTAGCTCAGGCAACATTGTCACTAAAATAAAAGACAATAAAAATGTATATCCCCATTCCCATCGATTACTTGAATAAGAAAAGCCATTCATCACATGACCTGCAAAAGGAAAGAGAAACATAAGCGTTAATATCACAAAACTTATTTTTAATTCTTTATACTGTTTTTTCTTCATAAACAATAAAACTATTGCAGGTAATACAATAGCCGAACACCCAACAATTGTCCAACTGCCTACCAAATCCCCAGTTATCAGACTTGTAGACAATTTTTGATAATAAAAACCTTTATAAAATAAATCTATACTATTCTTTATACTAATGCGATCTCCTGATACTAATGCAAGAGCACTTGGGATAAACAATACACCAGCCAGAAGACCCCCAACCAAATAGTAACCACAAAAATTTCTCAAACACAAGAAAAATTTCTGTATTCTGTCCTTTTGATACACAGAAAAAAATCTGATCATAGCATATAGAAAGCACAAAATAGACATCATATAGAAAAAATAAAAATTACTTATCGCAGAAACAAATATAGTACCAATAAATAAATAAGGCTTTTTTCCGTGAAAAATTTTCTCTACTCCTATCAATAACAGAGGAAAATAAATCATTGGATTTATAAAAAAAGGATGCCTTGCAGATGCAAATAATGCATACGCACAAAATACATACGTTAACGTTCCACATAGTGTTGCAAAACTACCCTTTTTGGTGTATCTGCAATACATAGAAAAACTAATCCCTGCTAAGTAGAGGCGTAATAAAACTAAAAAGCTGTATAAGTATTCCGTCTTTGATGCAGGAACTAAAATAGATAATAGATTAAGTGGATCTCCAATTACATAATAATTGAAAGTTGTTAATATATCACCGCCATATCCAATGCTAAAATCCCATAAGGGGAGTGTGAAATTACCATTGGAAAATAATTCACCAACAATACCACGTAGATACTTACCATAATATGTCAGCGCAATATAATGCTGACCTAAGCCATCGCCATTCCAAATCATGGCTTTATTTAATGAAAAAAATGGCCAGTAACAAATTATAGCAAAAACAATAAAAGCTACAGTATAAGTTCCATAATATTGACCCCTGTTTTGATACCTAATCCCTAACATTAAATTTTTTTCTTTAGTAAATATTTCTTTCATAAGCTTCCTTTCCCACACAAGGTAATTCCTACATCTGATATAAACTATAGCAAACATTTTAATATACTCATTATCGGTCTTTCACAATTCTATCAAATTTCCTTCCTACATGCAATTTAAAATTTCTTAAAATTGCTTAAAACGCTATGACAATTTTCCTTTTATCCTCGGAATACTTGCCATAGCGTTATTTACTGTTTACCGTCAGTCTTTACATTTGCCCAACCTGTTTCGTAATATTGCTCATACAATTCATAAGCCTCATCCCAGCTCTTATATTCCTCTTGCCCCCGTTTGTCTTTAAAATCATAATTCTCAGCGATATAATTACCTAAATATTCCGTTACTTTTCGTGCTCCTTTAGAATTTAAATGCATAGAATTATAATAATCGGAATCAAACTCCATTCCTAATTCATTATACAATCTTTCATCATTAAAATTCAAAACATCCTGCCCATATTCACGCGCCATTTCAAAAGCTGCATTTATTTCTCCCTGTGCATTCACACTCATAGGTGCAGGCATTAGCATAAATAAATAATGAAGATCGTTTTTTTTGCCATATTCTAAAATTTCTGTCATAATATCTTTTTGCAATTGATTCAACTCACCAATTTTATTTGATACAACAGGTCTTTTTATTTTACGTATTCCAAATGCAGCTTGTTCATAAACTCCCTTCATTTTAGTTTCAGGAACCATAAAATCTTGTTGTTCCAGCTGATTCCATCTAGAATGATATTTTATAAAAGGGATATAAAATGATAATTTATCATCTAAAAATGACTTATCTTTATTATATTTTTCAACGTAATCAAACGACTTATTTAAAACATCGATTTTATTTTTAGAAAATTTCATATTATCTGTTAATCGCCTGATTTTAAATTCCTGCAGTTCCAACTTTGATGTTCGCAATCCTCTGAGATCTATAATAAAAAATTTCACATCCTGCTTTTTACGAATCTCTTCTATTATGTTTGTAACAAACGGTAATGGAAGACTATCCGATGACATTGCATACAAGGCTATGCCATGTTCATGCCATGCTAAAGGCGCCGCCCATCCCCGGTCAACAACACTGCTGCCCAGCAAAACACCATCCCATGTATTCTCAGGTTCTTCTTTATAAAAAGCTCTATATCTGGAATTTGTGCCAACAGTAGCCGGCTGAACAACAACACTGTTGATTTTCCAAAGTACGAAACCTAGTATAATAAGAAATCCTGCCACTTTAATAATATTCTTTTTTCTCATAGCTCAAGTTTACTCCTTTTAGAACTGTTGGTAAATAAATTCTGTAGCTGAATATCCGGGTCCATAAATTCCCACAACTAATAATAACACAATCGCACCAAGATAGACCAACCATCTAAAATATAGATTCTGTTTTGCTAAAGTTTCTCTGATACGTATACCCCGTTCTTGCAAAATTCCAACTACCAACATGACAATAACCATGAAAATGATTACCAGTATATTATAGATATCCAATCCTAAATTTAAAAGTGAACCGTCAAACAGTACCCATGGATTAAATTTTGTAAATGTTCTCTTCATCATATCGATTGCCACTAAAAACGAAAGTCCTCTGGAAAAAAAGCGCCCTAAACTACATAAAATAAAAGTTCTGACCATTTGAAAAAACATCCAGCTAAACGATTCCGTATTTACCTTAAATTTTTGAGCGACTTTAATATATACCGGTTCCAGTAGTATACTGGATACAATAATTATACCATTCCATAAGCCATAACCAATATATTTCCAGCTTGAACCATGCCAGACACCGACCAATAGAAATACAATAAACATTGACAAAAATGTTGGAAGTTTCTTACCGATATAATTTCCCAGTAATTTTCTTGTCTTCTTGCCAAGTTTTGAAAATTGTTTTGACAAAGACAATGGATAAAATATGTAATCTTTCATCCAAGACCCTAGAGTGATATGCCACCTACGCCAGAATTCAGATATAGAACGCGCAAAATATGGGCGTTCAAAGTTAAGTACCAGATCAATTCCTAATATCTGTGACACACCTCTTGCAATATCCATTCCGCCAGAAAAATCTGCATATACTTGAAAACCATATCCCGCTCCTGCTATAAAGAGCATAATTCCCTCATACGACTGATAATTATTAAATATCTGATCTACAATAATCGCAAGTCTGTCAGCAATCACCAATTTTTTTATAAATCCCCACAAAATTAACTGTATGCCCTGTGTAACCCGGTTATACTCAAAATGATGCTGCTCATATAACTGATGAGCTAACTGATCATATCTGGCAATTGGGCCTTGCACAATCTGAGGAAAAAAAGACATAAATAAAGCAAATTTAGGGAGATTAGAATCCGGTTCGTATTTACCACGATAAACGTCAACTACATACCCCACAGACTGTAAGGTATAAAATGATATTCCTAAAGGCAGTAATAAGTTAAGAACCGGTATTTGTGCATTCGTTGTAAATAATCCTATTACAGCGTTAATATTATCCGCCATGAAATTAAAGTACTTTAAGAAAATTAATACGCCAAAATTGATTAATATAGCACATAGCAATATTTTTCTTTTTCTGGATACCTGCTTATTTTTATAGACTTTTTTCTCTTCTCTGGTAAGATTTTTCTTTTCCGCATCTAAATAAGCTGACGTCTGTTCATTCACTTTACCAAGCCAACGTCCCGTATAAAAAGTAACCACTGTTGTTAAAAGCAAAAATATTAACAGTTTGATTCCTGAAAAAGCATAAAAAATGTAGCTTGCCACTAAAAGGACAAGCCATTGCATTTTTTTAGGAACCAGGAAGTATACTATGCACACTAATAAAATAAAAATTAAAAATGAGCCAGATACAAAAGCCATGATTTATTCCTCTTCCTGTAATTTTTTAACTAAATCAAGCATCGCGTCCACTGAATTAAAGTTTTCAGGCTGTAAATGCTCAACGTTAATTTCTATATCAAATGCATCATTTAACTCACCAACTAAAGAAACAATATCAAAAGAATCTAATACCCCATCATCAATTAATTTAACTTCCGATTCAAACTCCACATCTGGTCTTAATTCACTTAAGATCTCCATTAATTCATCTTTCATTATAAATCTCCTTTTCTCCATTCATCTTTTATAAATAAATTGTTTTGATACCATACCATCTTCTTTATAGCCACATTTTCTATAAAGATTAATTGCTGGAGTATTCTCAACATCCACCCAAAGATTACATACTTTTGCACCTTTTTCAAATGCAGTGTCAATGGCATACATAAATAACGATTTTCCTAAACCTTTTCTCTTAAAGGTCTCAGATACCGCTAAATGTTGTAACAGGCATGTCGCCCCATTCAACAAAAACTGAATGGCTGCACACAATTCACCTGTATCTGATGTAATACAAAAAACTTCACCATGCTTTATCTTAGCAATTAGTTCCATCTTATCCGGTAACGGTGTACTCCGTTCATCTAATCCCGTTTTCCAGAGTTCCAATATATTGTCGGCCAGGTTTAAATCTCCAACTTGATATGAAATCTTCTCAGACAAATCTCTTTGCTTATAATTTTCATTCAAATCTGACTTTCGTAAGGCCATTCTCTGATACAAATGATAATCCTTGTATCCGATGGATCTCCATTTATCTAGTAATTCATCCAAATTAGCTGGTTTTCTCTGATTTCTATATACAAGATCTATGATACATATCTTTTCCTGAAAAGTTTTTGCAGGGAGAGCATTTTTTTCTAAAAAAAAGTATAATCTGGTATATTCCTCTTCTTCCACAAAAAAATATAATCCACCATCACTTTCAGCATAGCTTAATTTTTCTTTTCCAATATACTCATCAATTTCTTTAGCCATAAAAAAACAATTCGTATCTGATTTTCCATACTGCCTTTGGAATTCTTTTATCAAATGACTATATTGACAAAAACTCTCAACTTTCATCATTTGTAAGAAACCTGCCTTTCAAAAAAGCCCTGTCTATTTTACCATTCTTATTTAAAGGAAGAACTTCTAAATATACTAATTTATTAGGAAACATATATTTTGGAAGGCTCCTACCCATACTTTTCAGAATCTCTTTGTCACATTGTTCTTTTGCTTGATAGAACATCACGATTTTTTCTTTTTGATTATCATAAATGCAACATGCTGCTCCTATGATCGGCAATGCATTTGCTATAACCTCAATTTCCCCAAGCTCTATACGGTGCCCCATATGTTTGATCTGATAATCTTTTCGAGATACAAACATCAGATTTCCATCTTCTGAATAATATCCCAGATCCCCCGTTCTATAAATCACCTCGGGATACATATTATTAAGAGGATTTTGACAAAAGACCTCTTTTGTCTTTTCAGGATTATTATAATACCCTAACGCCAACGAACTTCCCCTGACGCATATTTCTCCAGTAGACCCTAAATTTACACTCTTATTATTTTCATCTAACAGTAAAATATCCGTATTTTCAAAAGCAATTCCTATTGGTAATTGCTCCTCGTCTGAAAATGGTCTAGATACTTTATAGTATGTACAATTGCATGTGATTTCAGTAGGCCCATATAAGTTAACATATTGTACTTCCGGTAGATAATTACGCCAATAATTTAACACTTTGTTTGGCATGACTTCGCCTGAAAACATTATGGTATGAAGGTATTGTGGTAACTCTTTTTCTAAAGCTTTCAAGTTTTCAACAATTCTTAATGCCGAAGTTGCCCAAATCACTGTATTTATTTTTTTCTCATTTAGATATGCTATTAGTTTACCCGGAAAGGAAAACATAACTTTCGGTATAATATGCATTGTTGCACCATTTTTAATCGTTGAATAAATATCTTTAACTGAAACATCAAAGTCAAATGGTGCCTGATTACCAAATACATTTTTATGAGAAAAATTAAATTCTTTGGCAAAGTTATCCGCAAGATCCATTACAGAATGGTGTCCTACAAGAACACCTTTTGGCACTCCGGTTGAACCGGATGTGAAAATTGCATACAACGGATCGGTATCCAGAGATATTAAGTGTATATCTTCCAATTTTTGTTGATCAATTTCATACTCTTCTAAGACCTGTAGCGTCGTGATACTTTTTTTAAATCCACATTCATTTAAAACCTTAAACAGCTTCTGAGGTGATATTATCACTTCAGGCTCTAATGTATTGATGATTAACTCGATTCGCTTAACAGGCATTTGACTGTCAACAGGAACATAAAAATTACCACTGTAAACAACGGCCATAAAAGCAACGATGCTGTCTATATTCCTGTCAATCATCACAACAACCGGCTTATGTCTTTTATTTTCCATTATTGCAGCAAGTCCACACCCAGCCCTTTTAGCCCTATAACCAAATTCCTGATAGGTTATATTTTCTTTGTCATCTGAAAAAACTACTTTATCCGGATAATTGACTATAGAATTTTCCAGATACTCCAAAATATTTCTCTGCATATTTATCCCTCTTCACACCTAAATTTTAGCTACTTTATTTTGAATTTCTACTGAGTTGTCCAGCCGGCATTGTAAAAATTATTATACACTTCCCATGCCTGGTTCCAACTGGTATATTCTTCTCTTCCCCGTTTATCTGTAAAATCATAATTCTGACTTATATAATTTCCTAAATAATCTGAAATCTTTCTGGCTCCTTTTGCATTAACATGTGCAGGATCATAAAAATCTGTAGAAAAATCGATTCCTACTTTTTGATACATAGTTTCTTGATTAAAATTAATCCCATGATAACCAAATTTGTCAATAATTTGAAAAGCCTGATTGATCTCTTTTTGTTCCTTTTTGCTCATTTCACCTGGCAGCATAGTAAACAATAGTTCAACATTATGTTCTTTCCCAAAACGTATTACGTCATCCAGAAGTTCAATCTGATCGTCAGATAAACCACCTGCTTTAGTTGTAGTTTCAGGTTTTGCCTGTGCAACTGTCTTAAATGCGGATCCCTCATATACACCTTTCATTTCAGATGTTGGTTTCACAAAGTTAGACTCTTGCAATCCATTCCAATTGGTATGATATTTTATAAATGGTATATAGTAAGATAATTTATTATTAAGCATCTGATCTTTGTCTTTTGCAATATCTTTTTCTTCTATATATCGAAATACTTTTTTCAAAGCTGCAGTACGGGTTGGGGAATATTCCATATTATCTGTTAGTCTTCTGACCTTCACTTCAGAGACTCCTGTTTTACTTTCTCTTAAACCTCTTAAATCAATGATAAACAAAGGTACATTCTGTTTTTTCAATACCTCTTCCATTATATCTGTTGTCATGAGAAACAACTGGCTGTCCGTAGCCATAGAATATATTGCTAATCCATGTTCATGCCAGGCTACTGGCGGGGCCCAAGCCCTGCTCACAACGCTGCTTCCCAAGAATGCGGCATCCCACGTATTTTCCTTCTCTTTCGCATAGAAATCATGAAAACGGGAAGACATTCCACTCCCCTCAGGGCTGACAAAAATATAGCTCAACCACAAAAACAATATAATGGTACAAAGTATAAATAATATTGCTCTGATTCCCTGCCTCTTACTCATTAATCCACCTTCTTAAACATAACAATAAAACAATTATTGCTAAGATAACACATTTTTAACATATTTGCAATATTTCTTTATGATTTTCTTAATCTTTTTTAATTCTTTTTCGTTTCTTACCCTTGAAAATTCTACGCTTTCTTCTTTTAATTGTCAATATTATATATCCTGTTATCAATATAATAATAACTGTAACCACAATTATGCATAGTGGTATAAAATCAGAAACATAGATAACCTGAATTGTATGACTCCCCTGTATACTTTGAAATTCATAACTGTTCTTATATTGATCTTTACTGACAAATTTACCGTCAATTAAAATTCCCAGCAAAAAAGCCTTATCTTTATCAGCTTCATACGATATCTTAAAATTTTCTCCCCTGTAAATTTTCTTGGAGCCTTCACTGATTTTCCCACCATAAATCTTTGTTATAATTTCATAGGTAGGAACTTCTTTGAATTTAACATCAATTGCATGTTCTCCTTGTACGTTTTCCAAAATATATTGAGTTTGATCTCCTTCGATTGTGACCGATTTTCCATCCACTAAAACGGAATCTAATTCATAATGTAAGTCAGGTTTAAATGTAATTTTAAAATTGTTACCACGATATACTGATTTAGACTTACTCACTGTTCCATTTTCTGCTGAAGTCACTATTTTATATTTAGGAATCTTTTTATATTTTATTGAAATCTCATGGTCTTTTTCAACGTCAGAAAACGTGTACTCAGATGGATACTTTGTAACATCAATTTCTTCACCATCTATAGTAATACTCCCTAACTCATAATGCTTATCCGGCTTATATGTAACCTTACATTCTCCTTGTGGATCAACTTGTATATCGCTTTCATTAACAGAACCATTTACCGCATCTGCTTGAATATTGTAAACAATTGGTACGGTAACAGAATAAAATCTTATCCGCCTGGGTGCAGCAACACCTGTACTGATGATAAACTTTCCAGGTTCAATTTGACAGATTCCTTCTGCCTCTCTTTTTTCTTCATAATCAGCAAAATTCAGATAATATCGACCGACTCTTTTCTTTTGAGAAATGGAGTATATCTGTATGTAATTGTCTACTCCAGAACTTAAGCCATAAGATATACTTATAATATAATCGCCATAAACACAAAAATCCTGAAATGTAGTCCCTTTTACTCTTTTAACACCATCTATGATATATAAGATATTAAAATCTGCATCGGCAACTGCAAATGAATAGCCTCCAGACCTCCCCATTTGCAGTACATACTGATTTGTTTGACTATTGTAATCTACACCGGAAAAGAACACATCCATATCAGTTACTTTAATGGTTCTTTTATATTCCAGAGTATCTGCATCCGCTATCATCAAGCAACCCCTGTTATCGGGATTACTTGGTCCACCAGTCGCAATTATCAATTCATTTGTATTGGGGTTAAAAGTCATTCCATTTCCATGTTCATAATCAGTTTCACGAACATGTCTGGCATAACTGAACTGTGGTACGGAATACCCATCTTCGTCTTTATCTGTTTTATAGAATGCAATCAGTGTATCCGGTTCACCCTGCACCCCATTTTCCAAACAAACCAGATATTTATCAGTAGCACACATCGCCTGTGTCCAACCATTTTCATCAATTACAGATGCTTCATGATCATATGCCCATTTTACATCTTTAAAAACACTCGGACTTTTTAGCGTTTCTGCAAAAACATGTTTCATTGGAAACAACATAAAAAATAGAAAAGCAATGCCCAACATCACTCCCAATTTCATCAGGTCTTTGTTCCTTATAATCATCTTATCCCCTTTATTATTTATGCTAAAACCTCTATTCTTCTATTGTATTTTCTTTTCTACCCACTTTTTTAGATATTAAATACCGTGGACGACCTTTTACTTCTTCATAAATTTTAGATATATAATATCCTATAATTCCCAAACTCATCATTATAATACTGCCTATTAACAGTATTAACAGAATAACTGTTGTAAATCCTTCAACCGCATGTCCAGAAAAATATTTACACAGGGATTGAATCCCCAGAACAATTCCCATTACAAATACGAATACTCCCGCAACAGTAACAAATTGCATTGGTGCTGTAGAAAAAGAGACAATATTTGTAATAGCATACTTAACAAGGGACCATGTTGACCACTTTGATTCTCCATCAGTTCGTTCCTGTACATCAAATTCAACAGTCGTACCCTTAAATCCAACCCATGATGATAATGCTCTAAAAAAAGCATTTTTCTCTGGCATATTAAGCAATGCATTAACTGCTTTACGATCCATCAACTTGTAATCAGATGCTCTGGACATATCTATCTTAACTGCCTTGGACATAATTTTATAGAACATTCCCGCACTTGCCTTATGTATAACACTTTCTTTTCCCCTGCTTTTCTTTATCCCTTCAACGATCTCATACCCTTTTTCCCATAATCGATACATATCAATCAGAGTTTCCGGCGGATGCTGTAAATCACAATCCATAACTACACAGCAATCACCATTTGCATTCGCTAATCCCGCAAAAATAGCAGATTCCTTCCCAAAATTTCTGGAAAAGTGAACACCTATTATATTTTTCTCTATCTGGCTAATTTTTTCAATTTGAGCCCATGTGTTATCTTTTGAACCATCATTTACAAAGATTATTTCATAACATATATTTTCTTTTTCTAATACTTTACCTATTGCCTCCGCCGCTTTCGGAACCATTCGCTCCTCATTGTACGCCGGAATAACTATGGATAACAACGACATATCTTCTATATTCCTTTCATTATATAAATAGCATTTGGATTAATATTACACCAAAAAATTCTTACCGTCAAAGAATTTTGCATTAATTTTTCTTAAGTTGCCATTTTTCATGTTCATTTAACTTGATATATGTTATACTGTCCTTATTATGAAAAACAAAATCAAGGAGAAGAATTATGAAAAACACAACACTGGTAATCATGGCTGCCGGTATCGGAAGCCGCTTTGGGGGCGGAATCAAACAACTGGAACCTGTTGGACCGGCCGGAGAGATCATCATGGATTACTCCATACACGATGCGCTGGAAGCCGGATTTAATAAAATCGTATTTATTATTCGCAAAGATCTGGAGAAAGATTTCAAAGAAATCATTGGAAAACGTATTGAAAAAATCGCAGACGTATCCTATGCATTTCAAGAATTAGACGACCTTCCGGAAGGCTTTCTCAAACCCGCAGACCGGACAAAACCCTGGGGAACCGGACAGGCAATTCTCTGCTGTAAAGGCCTGCTGAATGAACCGTTTATTGTAATCAATGCAGACGACTATTATGGTAAAGAAGCATTTGTAAAAATTCACGACTATCTGGTAAACTGGACACCAGTCCCCGGTAAATTTAATTTCTGCATGGCAGGATTCATTTTAGGTAATACATTAAGCGACAATGGCGGAGTAACCAGAGGTGTTTGCAACATTGACGAAAATTACCATCTTGCAGATGTAGATGAAACTTCTGATATTATAAAAACAAAAGAGGGTGCTGCAATCCGTATGGCAGATGGCTCCCTGAAACCTATCGATGCAAAAAGCTATGTTTCCATGAATATGTGGGGCTTTACACCTGATTTACTGGACGAGCTGGAAACTGGCTTTGCGAAGTTCCTCTCTGACATCAAAGAGGGGGATATAAAAAAAGAATACCTGCTTCCGATTATCGTTGATCAGCTGATCAAATCGGACAAAGCTCAGGTTACTTTATTGGAAACAAATGATAAATGGTTTGGAGTTACATATAAAGAAGACAAGGAAACCGTAGTAGAATCCTTCCGAAAACTAATTGCTGAAGGCATTTACTCAAATCCTTTATTGCCGTAAGCAAATAGCCGGATGGACACTCGCACTTGTGAATTCATTTGGCAACTGCGGCGTGGGTTTTACCCCCGCTGCCTGGTAACAAATGTGATGCCCCGCTGCCTGCGGCGGGGTTTATGACTTTAGGAGTGATTTAAATGAAAAAATCAAAATTAGCATTATCTCTAATTTTGAGTATTTCACTTACCACCATGGCTCCGGCAGATCTTATAATGGCTGCCGGTTCTCCCGGAGGTGTCAATACTCAAAATCAAAAAGCTTCTGCAGCCCAGACAGCTGAATTCGAATCTGAAACTTTAACAACTACTGACATAGTAAATAAATCGAAAGAATCCAATACCACTCAGAAAAAAATCAACTCAGAATATAACAGTGATGCCAAAACAAACAGCAAAGCTGAAACATCGCATACATCAGATGAAACCGAAATACAGGAAGAATTTATAACAGAGACGGAGTCTTTCCTTACAGAAGCTCCTGAAACAGAACAGTCAGGTTCACTGGAGTCCTCCATACAGACCGAACCCCAGACGATTACAGAGGGTGAATCGGACACGATGAAAGAACCTGGAACTGAGGATTCCGGTTCTTTAAAGAAAAAAGCCAATCGTGCCGGAAGCACGGAAACCGAGACAGAGAAAATTCCGGACTTGGATTACGTACTTGGGCGGCCCATGACCCAGGATGAACTGGACCAGCAGCATTCCATGGCTCCCCAAATGATTACGCTTCCTTCCTTTGGAATGCCAGCCTTAAATGCAAACGACAACTCTGCAAGCCGCGCCAGAGCATCCTTCCCGTCTTATTACAGCAGCCGGGATCTGGGATATGTTACAGGAGTACGGGATCAGAGGCCCTGGGACACTTGCTGGGCATTCGCTTCTCTCGCCTGCGGGGAAACATCCTTATTAAAGAAAGGACTAACTACATCATCACTGGATCTTTCAGAACGCCATTTGGCATATTTTTTCTATAATACGCAGATTGACCCACTTCAGCTTACATTAAATGACCGAAACCTTCCCATTACTTCCAAAAACTATTTGGAGACAGGAGGAAACAATCTATTTACTATATTTACACTAGCAAAGTGGATAGGCGCAGCAGATGAATCTTTAGCTCCTTACAGCAATGATTCCACTATAGGTGGGTTAAATTCAAATTTGGCCTATTTAGATAAAGCACATTTACAAAATGCTTATATCATTCCATCGGCCTCCACGGATGATATGAAAACACTGATCTTGTCACAAGGTGCCATCGCTGCAAATTTATACATTGACTCTGATAACTACTTCAAATATTATAACCCCAACACTGCATCTTATTGTTATGTGGCAAAAGGAACCCTTAACAGTCAAAACCACACGGTAGAAATTGTAGGCTGGGATGATAATTATAAGAGAACGAATTTTCTCTCCGGAAAGCAGCCATCCCGCAATGGTGCATGGCTAGCCAAAAACAGCTGGGGAAGCAATTGGGGAAAAGACGGTTACTTCTGGATCTCTTATGAAGATGCTTTTATAAGCAGCGGAAATGGCGATGCAACGGGTGTTGCATTTGATTTTGAATCAGCTGATAACTATGATCACAATTATCAGTATGATGGGTCCAGCGGTAATTCCTATAACATGTATCAGGGAAAAACGTCCATTTCTAATGTTTATACTGCCAAAGGAAATGCTAAGGGCGCTGATGAGCTCTTAGAAGCCGTATCTTTTGCCCATTATACACCTGGAGTAAATTATTCTATCCAGATATATAAAAACCTCAAGGATTCAACCAATCCTACGAGCGGAACAAAAATGTTAGCAAAACCTCAAAAAGGTGTAAGCCAGTACGCGGGCTATCAAACAATTAAGCTGAAACAGCCCGTTACTTTGGCCAAGGGAGATACCTTTGCTATTGTAATTAAATTAACGCCTCCCGGCGATTCTCCCCTGTATATATTTATAGACCGTACATATACCAATGGCTCCTGGGTAAGATTTATCTCTGCCTCAGACAAAAACCAAAGCTTTATAAAAAAGACTTCCGACAAAACCTGGCAGGATGCACACAGTATGACCGGCTCCAAAGGTGATACGGTACGAATCAAAGCATTTACCTCTGATTTAAAAACCGTTTCTCCCAGAAAATTATCAATAAAAGCAAGTAAGACCTCAACTTATGTGGGCAGAAAGATAAGCCTAGATGCTGCATTTTCCCCCAAAAAAAGCACGGTATCTTCTATCACCTGGAAGTCATCCAATTCAAAGGTAATTAAAATAACTTCTTCCAGTGGTAAAAAAGCAACTGCTGCTGCCGTTGGCTACGGAAACGCTACTGTAACGGCAACTACATCAAACGGACTGACTAAAGATATTACCATCAAAGTAACAAGACCTAATTTTGAAAAGGTAACATCCCGAGGTTATAAAAGCGTTAATTTGAGCTGGTATAAAGTATATGGTGCAAAAGGATATGCAGTTTATCGCAGTACAAGCAAAAATGGAACCTATACTAAAATAGCTACCATTAAAAATGGCAGTACTACAACCTATATAGACAAGGGGCTGACGACAGGACGGACTTATTACTATCAGCTACGCTCTTATAAAGTATCAAGCGGAAAAAATGTCTACAGCAACCGGTCCTATATCAGTTCCTGTAAACCAGCGCCACAGGCTCCAAGATTAAATGAGCTTTCTTTATCAGGCAGCTCGAAGGCTAAAGTGACCTGGAAATCAGTCTCCGGTGCCAGCGGTTATCAGGTATACCGCAGTAACGCTAAAAAAGGTGAATACAAGCGTGTCCGAACAACTACCGGGAAATCCAGTACCTCATATTATAATAAACTGATAGATAATGGAACGTACTATTATAAAGTGAGAGCTTACCGGGTAGTAAAGGGTAAGAAAGTGTATGGGGCTTATTCAGAGGTGAAGAGTATTACGAAATCTTAATTTTACACTCGTTTTAAAACAGTAGGTAAGAATAATGGGCCGGTGGATCATATTAATTATAATCCGCCAGCCCATATATTTTCATATAAAAATAAACTTTTTTATTTTCTATTATTTCTACTTCTTCCAATATTTCTGTATCTCATCGGTCCAGTCACCCATGGCATAAACAAATTCATTTTTATCCAACGGAATACACTGATAACCCATTTGATACAACTTTTCCACTTCCGCGCTATTACTAAAGATAATTGCCTGGTCATCTTCTTTTTCCGGAAGCTCGGGTATAATCTCATATCGGTTTAACATAAACTGATAAAGGTAGAAGATCTGGTGATCTGTCTTTTCCGTAGCATCATAGACATATAATTTCTTTGGAAGTTCCACCTTATTTTCCATTTTCTGAACTAAAGCATATCCGGCATTTGCTTTCTTCATATTTTTTTTAGACGCATATTGATCAAAATAAACGCTGGTATATATATACTGAAACATACAAAGACCACACACAAGCAATACCGGGATAATTGTTTTATTCTTTTTATATAGATAAATAATCAGTAAAAAAACAACAATTGTAATTATAACGCCCGGCAAATACGTCATCAAGTCAACTTTCTGTCCCGGTTTTGAAAGCGACAATGCTATAAATACTTCTTTTGTCACCCCATTATTCTTTATAAAAGGAAGAATAGCTGTCGTCCAAAATACCTGCAGTACAATAAAGATAATCAGCGCCGGCTTAAAATACCGCTTAAACCATTCTCTGTTTTTGTAACCGCATACAAAGCCAGCCATAATACCCGGTCCCAGATATGGTCCGAAATAACGGATATATGTGATTGCTTTCATAGAATAAATTTCTGTGCCAAAGCCATCCCGAACCCCTTCAATTACGCCGGGAAGCCAGCTGATCGTCTGGGCGACAATTGTCATTCCAACACAGGATAATAAATAGACAGAAATTATAAAATAAAGTTCTTTATCCTCAACAATTATAAGATTTTTGTTTTTGACTCTATCGCGAAGCATACCAAAAAACAGCCAGGTCATAAAGACAAAGCACAAAATCATGAAGCCTCCGGTGAACACGGATATGGTGTTTAGCTGGCCCAATACCACAGATAATGCTGAGAACCAGGTAGTCGGATCCAGTATTTTAAAATTGATTGAGACATTGATAGCACCATTACGGACCGTCTCACCATTTTCAGCCGCCCATACTGTCTTCTGTACCAATGATACAAACTGAGTTCCGGCAATATAACTGAGAATGCCACCGAAAAGGACTACCGGTCTTGATATCAGCCATTTTTTATACAGATAAAAGTATAATAGGACTACGAATGCACAGGCTATCCATAGGGTTAAAGCCCTGGCATGTACGGTCAATCCATACGCCAATACCAATAATAAAATTGCTGTCAAAATACGTGTCTTTACTTTTTGCCCCATACATCTTTTTAATTCTAAGAAGAGTAGAACTACAATCCAGGTTAATAAAACTAATATATGCTCATTATAAGTTCTATTTGGAAATGTAACCACCATATAGGAGCAGGCAACAGAAAATATACACAAAACTTTTACATTCTTAATCAAAAAATGTCTCTGCATTATAACAAAAGCAACAATAGCAACTAAAGCCTGAGCCAGTGACGCGCCTATTAACATACATTTGTAAATAATGAAGGGATTCTCTGTAATTTTAAACAACCAGAAAAACAATCCGTAAAACCCACTTCCATAATATCCCGCTTTAGAGATCACCGCTGACCAATTCAACCCGGCAAAATGGGCTGCTCCTGACAGGGTTGCTATCTCATCTGATATCATGCGTACCGGGTATTCCTGCATACACAAAAAAACCCTTGGTAAAAAAGCAATTAAAAAAGCAATTGTCAGATATATATAGTATTGTTGTAAAAATGTTTTTTTCAATGTTGATTCCTTTCACAATTATTTACTGTACATTTCTTCTCTATTCTTAAATTTACTATCGCTTATCTAATTAAAGCTCAACTAAGCTTCTTTTGTGAAATTTCCGGGAAAATAGATGTACTTTATCTGCTTAT
>NZ_JAWYAJ010000524.1:0-11002 GCF_034124845.1 Robinsoniella sp. | reverse complement strand
AGGACAGCCTTTATCCGTCAAGATTTACATTTTCAAAGACGAAGCAGGAAAAGCATCACAGGCTCTGTCCGGAGGGAGAGTTTTATCTGTATGGTACAGAAGGAACAAAAGAGATAGCACTTTTATGCGGAAGGAATGGAACAGAATATCTGATTCTTCAGAAAGGGGAAAAAATTCGTTTTCTTTCAGGACAAAATGCTCATGCACCGGCTGTGGAAGGAAGGGCATTTCAGGTTGGAGAAGATTATGATGCAAATGCATCGAATCTTACAAATGCATATAGGACCTCCTGGATAGGTGTATCAGAAGGAAAATATGTGTCTGAGCCGCCTGGATTTGCACAATATGGCATGGAACAGGAACATATGTCCAAAATTCTTGTACATCAGCCACCGTTTATCCAGCTGGATGAAACAAAAAATGGGATCTGTTTTCCAATGATGCCCTATCTGCAGGCTTTGGTTAGGGATAAACAGAAACTGGAAATATTTGAGGATCATATTTTAGCAAATATGCGTCAAAAACAGATTGAAAAATGCGGCTGTGAAAGGTATATACGAAGAAACAGTAATTCTTTGGAGGATACTACTATAGTTACGCCATCGGGATTCCTTGCAAATATGGAAGGAATCCGGTTTAGAAACATCAGGCTTACAAATGGAGAGGGGGAGGATGGCATTTGTTTTTGCAATCCTACTGAGGAGTTAGTGCGGGTTTTTCAGTCTCCAAGTTTGTGTCTGGTGGCAGTAAACCCTGAGTATTTGGGCTCCATGGATGATACTAATCCTGCCTGCTTTCATAATCTGTGCAGGATACAGGATTGGATATTCCGGACACAAGTGGGTTATGACTGCAAATATGGCAGTTATGGAGGAGTAATGATCATCAAAGGATGTAAAGGAAAATTATTCGATCCGGATGATTTGAAGGAAAAGAAGAAAAAGCAAGGTTTAATTAGTTGTATAGATGCTTGGACTTATCGTAGTGAATTCTCTTCTCCGATAACTAATGCAGGAAGTAAAGGTGATATGTCACAGCAGCCGTTACTGATGAAATGGATTGAGAATTATTTTAAAGATGCTTATGAACAAACAGACCATGAATATTTTTCTCAGTTTTGTGATGTCATAACGGATGAGAACTGGCAGGGCGTACTCTTCTTGCGGCTTCCCCTGGAAGCAGAAAATATGCCCGCGCAGATGGCTGGGCTTCTGTCTGGTGCAGCAAATGCAGAGAAGCTATGTGTTCATCATTTAGGAATCACTTTGAATACCATAAGTGTGGAGAATGGACAGATAAAGCAGGATAAGAATAGTTCCTTATTTGGATTGATTTGTTACAGGGATACGACTCTGGGCCAGGGAAAGGTAGAGGCAGTTTTGCCAAAGGATTTTGGGAACGAGGAATTTCGTCTGTTGGAATTAAAAGTTCTGTTTCGGGATTCGGCTGTGGTAAAGCAGTCCTGTAAAGCGCAGATTTCATTTGCCCGATTGTTTGGTTCATCAGTTAAGGCCATGAAGGACGGAAATCCGTATCGTGCATTGCTGTTGGAAGGCCATTACCAGTTGAGAGATGGAGCAGAAGTATTTTTACTGCAAAACAAAGAAACCGGTACTTTTGAATTGGACAGCAATATTTTAAAGGTAGTACGCGTTACAGATGTGGAAATGATTTCCCCCACTTTTGACTGTACCCGCTTTGAACTAAGCGGAAGTTTACACTTCCATACCGTCCCCGTTATTTCAGATTCTGAGATTATGATTGATTTATTCTCGTTTGGAGAGGAAAGCAAAAGTGGTTTGATTTTTTCCCACGCGGAACTGGAAATGAAGCGAAAAGAGAATGTCCAGGAATTTACTTTCTTTGCAGGCAGTACACAATTTGATTTATTAAAAAGCGAGCCAGGAATACATAGTCTTTGTTCGCAGCTGCATCTTCAGCTACTGGGAATGGTGGATGGTAATATAAGTGGATGGCAGGAGGATGGGTATGCAAAAGTTATGCCCTGTGTACGTTTTTCGGAAGAAGGAGAAGGTTCATGGATAGGTCTGGAGTGGAAGGCTGAGCTTGGATCCTTAGGGGAATTGGCTGGAAAAGCAGGATTGAAGAGCAGGCTTCTTTTGGCATGGAATACAGCGAGTAACGGTGATAGTATAAGAGCTTTTATGGGAATAAAAATGCCAGGAACCGGAAAAACGGAAGATTTCTTTCTACAGAATATACTAAGGCTTTCGATTGGTTCTGTACGTCTTGAATATGATAAAGAAAATCAGTCATTTATCCTGATGCTCAACGAGGTTGCAGTGAAGGCTTTTGGAATCGGTAAACTGCCTCCGAATGGAAATATTAGTTTTTACCTGTTTGGTTCTGGAGCGGGAATCAGCGAAAAGGGAGTTGGCTGGTATGGGTTTTATCATACGGAGAAAGGGAAGGGGGTAGAGTGATGCCTATAAAAATTACGGAATTTATTCAAAAGATGCTGTCAACAACAAATGAAGAAGAAAAAAAATTGTGCGAAAAACTGCTTGCAGAAATGAAAAAAAAGATGCTTAAAGCTGACCGTACAATGAGAATATTAATATGGAATTCTCCGAATTTTGGACATCAGGCGAATACGATTCATGTTATGAGGCATTTTTTGCGTACATTTAAGCCAAATGCAGGGGAAGATGAAATTGAAGTAATTTACGATGATGATGAAGAAAATGATCAGTGTTTTGGCAGTATGCGGGAAAAGCTGCAAATACTCGTTCCTTTTTTTAATAAGGAAATACCGGCTAGGCAAACGGTGAATATGGAAGGGGTATCAGTGTGTTTTATTCCTTTTGATGATCATCAAAAATTAGAGGAGATGAATTATGGTCTTACCGGTGGGTTTGATCACGATAACATATCACTGAATAAAGAATTTATTACAAAGATGTTTTGGAAACTACAGCCATATAAGTGGCATCGTCCAAGTGCTTTTTATTATAAAAATCAGATGTTCAGTTTTGATGAAATATTAGAGAGTAGGGCAAGTGGTCCATATTCTGATATGGTTTATAGCTATGAACCGGTAGATTATACATTAACGAAAGAGGTGCTGGATTGGTATACAGGACAGTTTTCCGGGGAAAAGCTTGGGCAAAATACTATTATGGCAAAGTGTTTGTTTGAAACAAAAAATCCTGAAAAACTCTTGTGGCCCATTTATGGAATTCATGCAATGAAAGCGTTCAGTATTATTCCAGAGCTACTCCTTAAGTTTATAATAAGTGGTCTTCTTACTGCCAGAAGCTTAAAAAAACCAGTCCTGATGGTATTGCTTTGTGATTTCAAAGAGGACACAGCGAGTCTAATTGATTTTTTAACTTTATTCCTACTAAAAGATGTTGTAAAAGCTAAATCTGTTTTGATAAAATACATTGAGGAAATAAAGCATTTAAGAGATTATTATAGAGCTAATAGTAATGCTAATATGTATAATTTTACAGATCCAATTCTAGATAGTATTCCGGAGACAATATGGTCGATTAATGATATGTTTGACCCTCTGGATAATATTATAATTCATTCGGTCATCACAGAAGCATTAATAACGAAGATAAATCAGGATACAAGCATTTCCATCCATGTTCTGTTCCTGGGAAATGTACCAATGCCTGTATTTCAGAAATTTTTTTCCGAAGCTGATTTGCCGCCGGTATTTGAGGGACAGGGGACATCTAGCATGATGATTTCTTCGGGAAAACCATTTATACAATTTAACGGCGGGAATAATGGAGGTATTAATAACTATAATGTATTTGGGGATCCTTACGGTATATCACAAACTCTTCAGAAGAATGCGTCAATGTTAATCCCACCTGCCGAAAAGAAAGAAGATTTGATAGCAAGCATTGGAGAGTTTAGTTCATTTTTAAATAGTTGTTATGATAAACAGTATGAATCCTATTTCCAGCATATTTCCCAACAATCAAGAAATATAGTAAATGATAAATTTCTTATGGGAATGATAACAGGCTGGGGATTAGTAAGAGGACAAATTGAAAATCGTAAAAAAAATGTCATGCCTGAGGTATTGGATGATATATTACAGCAATTGAAAGAAGCTGCGTCTAGTGGAGTGCTGGACGTGGACCGCGTTTTTGCTGAAACCAGTCTGCAGTCTTCCCTGAAGGATATTCTGGGTGAAATCAGAATTACAGGCGAGTCCATGGAAGTAACTCCGGAATATTGTGAAGGGATTTTAAGTAAAGTAATATTTCGAAACGCACGTACAGAAGTATATGGCATCAATATGGATGCGGAACTGGAATTTGTTCAATCAATGGATGGATGGTCAATAGAATCTACGTTTCGTTGTGAATCATTGGAGACATGGGAGTTTCTTCCATGGGTGCATATACAACAGGTAGGATTCGATATGACTGTCTCGGAAAATGGCCTGCCTCAGTATGGGGCGATTACAGGTCATATTGGAGAAATCGAGACAAAATTCCGACTGTTATATCCCACCAGAAACGGAAAATGGAATTTGGAGGCCAGATTTGATACACCCCAAACCGCCATGGATATATTCTTTAAACTGTCCGGAAATCTGAATTTTTTAGAATCTCTCCCGCCAGGATTAAAAGAATTGTCAGGAATTGGTGTGGACAGATTACGTTTTTTATATGATACCAATGAAGAAAAACTGCAAGAAATAATTATCGGACTATCTGCAAAAGAAGAATGGATTTTTCACCAAAATCCGAACCTGTCTGTAAAGCCGTCAGTGGAACTGAATATTTTAAATCCAACAAGCTTTGAAACAAGAAGTATAAGCGGCAAGGTTACCGGGGTTTTTCGCATTGGCGACGGGGAAGATGCCGGGGAATTGTCGGTAACTGCATGCTATCCACCATTTAAAATTCAGGCACAACTTACCAAAAATAAAATATTTTTCTCGGATCTTCTGCGTATGTTTGTACCTCATGCTCAAATGAGTACTTCCCTGGCAATCAGTGCATTACAAATGTATATCGAGCCGGAAGTGAAAAGTTATTCTATATACGGTGCGATTGATACAGATCTGGAAGTAGTGGAAGGGTTTAAGATTACCGGTATGTCGGCTGGTGTTTTTAATACCAGTGGTCAGGTTATGGCCAGACTGAAAGGAACCATGCAGATTCTTCCGAAAACAGCAAATTTATTATTGCGTCTGGAGGCATACTACCATACCGGAGCAGGATTTCGATTTATGGGGACTTTGGAGAGCAGTGGAGAAACAAAAGTTTCAGACTTAATTGCAGAATATGCTCCGCATCAACTTACGTTGAAGGAAGAAGAGAATGTCCCTCAATTCCCTCTGGGTAAAATACAGGCAGTATTTGAGTCAGAATCAAAAAGATGGAGCTTTGAAGCAGGATCTAAGGAGCCGTGGAAAATACAGGCGCTGAACGATTTGAAATTATCTGCTAAAGTAAAAATCGGGACGATACCGCCACAAGGCAAAGAAACAGGGATAGAAGAGTTTTGCTCTATGCTAAAAAGAGATGAAAAAGATCCTTTTTTTGCTTCTGTATGGGCAGAGTTTTCATGGGAAAATGTAGACTTAATTATATGGTATAATTACTCCGGTATTCAGAAGAACTATGGTCTGGGTATTACTTGTAAAGGAATCGGAAGTGCATCGCTGACGCCGGATGAAGGGGGTGGGCACAAAGCGGAAATAGAGCTGGATCCGACATTGACAGTAGGCGGTCTGATAAGGCAAATGATTACCTGGTGTACAGGAAGTCCATTCGGACTTGAGGAACCATGGAATTTATTGGAGAAAATTCCCCTTGGAGGTATGAAGCTGATCTATCATTTTAGAACAAAAGAAGTAGAATTTTTCTGGGATATTGGGGCAATAGACTTAGGAATTGCCCGTATAGACAGTATAAGATTTACATATGCTTCTGATTCGAATGATTCAAGGAAAAAAGGACTATTTGTTGACATAAAAGGCTCTTTTGTATGGGATAAGGGAGACTCTTTGAGATGGGATGCCAGTAAACCCGGGCAAGCTCCTGTGCCACCTGCATCGGGTACTTCTTACTTTACTTTGCGGACACTGGCCATGGGGCAGCATTTATTGATACCGGGATTAGACAGCGCCGCTTCGGTAGAAAAAGCAATGGAAGCAGTTGAACAGAGTTTTGAGCCGGCAACGGAAGAAAAACTTCCTCCCGTATCTTATTGTGCAAAGAGCTCATGGTTGTTTGCAGCTGATTTTGGTATATTGAAAGAAAAGGGAGAGACTGCATATATGATCGATGCCCAGGTGGTATTCAATGATCCTAATATTTATGCCTTGCGTCTGCGTCTGAACGGAACGGCAGCAAAAGTATTTAAAGGTCTGGATGTGCAGGTATTGTATCGAAAAGTGACGGATTCTATTGGCGTATTTCAAGCGGAAGTCACATTACCGGACAAAATCCGTTATCTGAACATTGGTGCTTACAGTCTGACATTGCCGGTATTTGGCATTTCCATATATACAAATGGAGACTTTCAGGTAGATGTTGGTTTTCCATGGAACGGGGATTTTACCAGATCGATGGCAGTGGAAGCAATCGTTTACCCCGGTATTCCAATTATGGGTGCGGCTGGATTCTATTTTGGAAAATTGTCGGATGAGACGGCAGGCGATGCAATTCCCCATACGTCAAAAGGGAGATTTCAGCCGGTGATTATCTTTGGATTTGGTCTTCAGGTTGGCCTTGGCAAATCTGTACATTATGGGATTCTAAGCGCAGGATTTTCGCTTACCGTTTATGCTATATTAGAAGGTGTACTGGCAAAATACAACCCATATCAAATAGCCGTAGAAACTAAAGCAAAAGATGAAATATCAAAGACAACCGATCTTTCAGAAGATTATTATTTCCGTCTGACAGGTACGGCTGGTATTTCAGGTCATTTATTTGGAAGTATTGATTTTGCCATAATCAAAGCAGAGGTGGATATCTCGATACAGATTGGAGTACAGTTTACTTTTGAGGTATATCGCCCGGTAGTACTATCCGTGATGGCATCGCTGTCTGCTTCATTGTCTCTGCAGATTAATTTAGGGATATTTAAAATTAAAATCCATTTCAACTTTTCCATAAAGATTAAAGAAAGTTTTCAAATAGGTGAATTTCAGGAAGCACCTTGGGATGAGTTAATGCCAGAGAACAGAGGGGTAATAGCTTCGCCAGTGAACAGGCGGTTGAGCAAAATGGCGAAGCCGGAGGATTATTGTTGGAATTTTAGTGCTTTAAAAGAAATAGATGTCAAAACGCCTCTTTCAGGATTTTTAATGGTTTCACCGGTATTGGCAGCTGATGAGTGGGGAGAAACAGAAGACCGTACCTGTCTGGCGGTAATGCTTCTGCTGGAATCCTTAGAAGCTTTTCCGGCATTCGTTGAAAGATTCGCATGTTTTCTGGTGGCGGCAATTCAGACGGATGCAAGCTGTTCTGAGAAGGATGTGAAGGAAATGATTCTTTCAAAGAAGGAACTGGATTGGATGATCGACTTTGGACTGGCATCTACGCAAGAAAATCTTACACCTCTGAGTAAGCACCACATGGAGCGTTTCCTTAAGGAACAATTTGAGGTTACCGTACTAACAAAACCAAAAGAAGATGGCGAAATAAACGCTGTGTATTTTCCGGTTCCAGGTGGTCTTTCCCTTAAGATCGGTTCTAAAGTGTCTTCTGTAGAATATACATTTGGAAGTTACAATCAAGTTGCGGAAGGAAAACTATTGTCACTTCGGAGGATGTTTAATGAGCTTGCGGTTAAAGTTGCTGAGGAAGATTCCAAAAATAATATGGGAATCGGGGACGGAAATAAATGTTCTATGGGAGAGTTTTTATTTGCGGATTATTTTCTTTTACTGGGAAGGCAGGTGGCTCAGGCGTTAAGAGAACAGCTGCGTAATTATCAGTTCCTGTTATCCGGTAAGGAAACGATAAAGGAAATATTAACATGGGTTAAAAGTGAAAGTGGTACAGATTATTCAATTTATGATATTATGGCTGGAAATATGGAACATCCATTGAAAAAAGATAAAATATTGGTAATCTCAGAAGGACAGACATATCAGATTAAGGAAGGAGATACACTGCAGTCTATTATTCGAAGTAATGGGCTGGAGATAGAGATGCTGGCAAGAACAGAAAACGAAGCTGTCAGCGGCTTGTTTCATAAAGGAGAAGGAGAACAGGCAATGTTGAATCTTCCTCATTTGGAGCAACTTCGACTTGTACACCTTCTTGCTGAAATAAAGAGAAACAGATCTGTTGAACAAATAGCCGGAATGGTATCCAGATATCATATGCATGGTCTGCGAATTCCTACGGAGGGTATTACCCCGTTGGCTGGTGGAATGTGGGAAAAACAGGAGAAGGGGAAATGGTTGCTTCCGGAAACGGCAGGCTTGTATGCTCTGACGGGGCAGCAGTTCCAGGTGCCGGTAGACCTTAAAGAAGAACTATCTATTCTGTTCAACGCAGCTAATGTTATGTGGCTGGGATTTGAGAGCTGGAAGAATGGTACTGTAAAAAGTGATAAAATTTATGAAATAATAATAGCACCAAATGATGAAACTGTGAAAAGACTGTCTTTCTTAAAGGCAGCTGGAAAAGAAGGGGGTGTCATGGAAAACAGTCATTTGGATATTTTGGATATGAAGTCTGAACAGACGGTTACTGCAAGCTTTGCGAATCCGGTGAATTGGAAGCCGGATGCAAGTGTGGTATTGCCCGTTAAGGGTGAAGCAACTGTACAGTTTCAAACATATCCGTTACCTGATGAAATGCAGGGAAGCTATTGCCTGTATTATGCAGCTTATGAAGAAGCGGAAGGAGTTCTGAAAAAAGAAAGGGCAGTGAATTATGGATGGGGTACCAGTCTTACATTTTCTATTTGCAGAAATACGGATAATGTGGAAGGGGCATGCACTTATGAAATGATTGGAATGAAGCAAACACAGACAAAGCAACTGGAGAAGCTATTGGAAAATAGGGAACAATATTCTATCTGCAATAGAATGATAGGTTACACTTCTAGCACCGGGAATTTGTATCAAATGGAATGTGACGGACCAAATGCAGTTGATATGGCAATGCTCAGGCTTAATTTATCAACAGAGACCCATCCTTCCGGATTGGGAGATCAACAAGATTCTAATATGCAGAAATTTCTGGAGCTGCTTTGGGAAGGCAGTGTGACTAACAGTGGCGGCTATTATCTCTATTATTGGAATAACGAGAAAAAACGAGGGCTTCCGGAAAGTGCTTTTAAGGAAGACGGGACGGCAAGTATCACACTTGTACTGGTTTATGATTCAGCTCAATATAAAGGCGGGGACTACATAAATACCCTATTATGCGGATATCTGTTAGAAAAAGGAACATTTCCCTTGGCCAGCGCTGATGACGGTCGTGTTATCGTAAGCCCCATGACTGCTCCTGGAGTTCTCTCACTAGGCTGCCAGCGCTTGAAACCGACAGAAACAGAAGACATTCACAACATTGAGGATGGGAAACAGTTTTTGTCCAATCAATTCAGTTTGTTATCTTATAAAATAGTGGAAAACAAAGATTTTAAGGGTAGTAATTATGGAATGCCCTGTGGCCCAATCGGCGAGCGTACATTACTATATAAAACTTCTCTGCCATACAGTAGTTTTGCAAAAGAGGGTGTCCATGCAGCAAAAAAGACCGGTTTGAGAAAAGGACTCAGCCCATATGCGGGTGTGGGAAAATTATTTGAGGTAGAAAGTGAGTGGTTGGATTATTATGGTAACCGTTTATCAGGAAACGCAGGAAAATTAGAAATTTCCAAAATGCACACCGGTTATTCAGATAAACTCCATCCCATTGCCACTTGGCCCTCGGTAACTGTTCAATGGGAAGTTCAAAAAATTTCAGAGTACCCCGAATTACTTCTTTTGCTGCAATTTGATTCTTCCAGATACGAAGCAGAGGATGGGCAAAGAAATGCAGATCAGACATTACTGTTTTACCAGTCTCTGTTTGATCAACTGATGGATTTAAATGGCATTGAGCTTAGCATAGAACATTCCCTGTTAGAAGAGGGGGATTTTCAATTTGAAGAGGTGGAATGGCTGCAGTTAACAGGCTGGCTGTTTCTGGATCCGGGTTCCATTCTCAATTATTTACAGAGAGTGTCATCTGGTGAGCATCCACGTGTACCGGAGGAGGAAATCATCAGATTTACATTCAGCAATAAAAAAATAAACACAAAGCAATTATTCCCTCTGACTGTAAATCTCTGTTTTAGGAGAACTAAGCAGTTTATTATGGCGGGAATGGAAAAGATAGAAGGTATATTAGAGACAAAAAGCAAGATACCGCCGCATATGATTTTAGATAATTCCGGAACCAGGACTTTGGAGAAATTTGCATCCCGTATGGAAAAAGCCTTTGAAGAAGAATATGGTCTTCGGGTAATGGCTTCCGGAACGGATTTGAACTCTGCAGATACACCATTACACGTGATTCGTCTTGGAGAACATGGAGTAAGTGTTCAGTTCAGCGACAAACCGGTTATAGGTGTCATTCGTCCTGTATCTAACAGATTATGGAGTAGTGGAAAGCCAATACCTTTAAAGATATATACCACAGAAGGGGGATTGGAGCCAACGTCCGTATGTGAAAAATCTTTTACGGATATAGATGTGGACCGCTGGCTAAAAATTGTCTTGTTGGCAGTGGACGATATGCTTACGCCCAGAAATGCGGCTGCAATTTATTTAGCAGATCAAGGAGAACAAGGACAAAGTACTTACCTGGAACAAATTCAAAAATCGAAAGAGCAGCTTGCTAAGAATCTGAGTTATATGCTGATACCGGTATTTGCTGATGAAGAGCGAAAACTATCCCAGAAGGCAAGAGAGAATCTCAGACAGAAGCTGTTAAATAAACTTGGGAGTTTTTATCAGGTACATGCCGTTCTGGATTATATAACAGAGGTGAAC
>NZ_JAWYAJ010000523.1:0-22361 GCF_034124845.1 Robinsoniella sp. | reverse complement strand
TATATTACTATTAATCCCTATGTAAAGCCTAATATCTCTATAGGAGATACGTTTCAATACATCCTATATTACTATTAATCTCTTCTTAGCGCACGGGAAATATTACAAATTCTAGTTTCAATACATCCTATATTACTATTAATCATATGTGGCAACATCCCACCAAAAAGCAAATTCGGTTTCAATACATCCTATATTACTATTAATCCATATGCCTTTTGCCAGGTACTAAGAATATCCTCAGTTTCAATACATCCTATATTACTATTAATCATACGAATGCGAGGGAGCGTTACCCGTTCCCAGCGGTTTCAATACATCCTATATTACTATTAATCGATGTTATTCATATTAGAAATAGGTTTGCAATTAAGTTTCAATACATCCTATATTACTATTAATCTTACAGGGAATAGGGCGGACTATAAAATCTGAGGTTAGTTTCAATACATCCTATATTACTATTAATCTGCAAGCAGAAAATTACCAAATTTTAGAATAGAGTTTCAATACATCCTATATTACTATTAATCGGAAGCGGATTTCAAATCACAACTTGTAAATTACAAGTTTCAATACATCCTATATTACTATTAATCTTGTAAAAGACTTTAGTCAATTTGAGTTGGAGCAGTTTCAATACATCCTATATTACTATTAATCACTTTCCTTTTAATATAGAACTTAGAGTTGGTTGTGGTTTCAATACATCCTATATTACTATTAATCCAAATGAATGGGATTGGTTTGTAACATTGACACGTTTCAATACATCCTATATTACTATTAATCACTCTTAACGTAGAAAAGGTAAATCGTTATGACTAGTTTCAATACATCCTATATTACTATTAATCACTGGACATACTGTATATCTTGGTAGTCGGAAGAGGTTTCAATACATCCTATATTACTATTAATCCTAGCCTAAAAACCACTTACACAAACAGATATTTAGTTTCAATACATCCTATATTACTATTAATCTGTTCTTTCCACTTCACCAGGGTCACATTATCATGTTTCAATACATCCTATATTACTATTAATCTGTATGACCACATGGAATTTACTAATCCATTAGGGTTTCAATACATCCTATATTACTATTAATCCCATAACCCGATTCTAAGATTGCTTGTGCAGCGTTTCAATACATCCTATATTACTATTAATCCCTGGCGTAAAATTCCATTGTCTAATCCCTATCTTGTTTCAATACATCCTATATTACTATTAATCAAGGTATCAAAAAGAGTAAATGGAAAGTTTGCAGAGTTTCAATACATCCTATATTACTATTAATCTATCCACGTTAAGCATATATTGTGGGGCTTCTTCAAGTTTCAATACATCCTATATTACTATTAATCTCAAACTTGTCACCGACGAGTGTGTACTCGATGGGTTTCAATACATCCTATATTACTATTAATCAGAAAGAATGTGTAGATCCAAGGTTCCAATACGTGTTTCAATACATCCTATATTACTATTAATCAAAGTTCCAATACCGATTTAATATCCATGATTACGTTTCAATACATCCTATATTACTATTAATCGCAATTAGAAACATTGGGCGGTGATCCAAAATCGAAGTTTCAATACATCCTATATTACTATTAATCCCGCCACCGGAAATGGACATATGGGATACGGAAGAGTTTCAATACATCCTATATTACTATTAATCCATCTACGCTTCCCCGATCTCCGCATGATAGGCGAGTTTCAATACATCCTATATTACTATTAATCGAAAAAGTAAGAGCCGAGCAAGGATTTGCAGCTTACGTTTCAATACATCCTATATTACTATTAATCGAAGAGCCGCTTTTACCATTAGCATTACATCTGACGTTTCAATACATCCTATATTACTATTAATCATAACCTACCAATTTACACATAATGATTTCCTCCGTTTCAATACATCCTATATTACTATTAATCGCATGACCAGATCTATGCCTTTCGATAAGCTTCTGTTTCAATACATCCTATATTACTATTAATCCCATCTGCGATAATTCCATCCATATCCTTAACCGGGTTTCAATACATCCTATATTACTATTAATCGTAACCCCCGAAAAATTATTAGAATCCTGCTACAAGTTTCAATACATCCTATATTACTATTAATCACGATGTGAGCCTGAGATTTTTCCCGGCTGTCAAGGTTTCAATACATCCTATATTACTATTAATCAGCAAAACAAATGCAAGAGAGATAGAAATTATGAAGTTTCAATACATCCTATATTACTATTAATCCTATTCCGGGGTGCTTTTATGTACAAATTTAGAATCGTTTCAATACATCCTATATTACTATTAATCCAACGCAAATTCAACATTCCTCCCATTAACTATACCCCACATCCCCCATAAAATCAACCTTTATTACAAATTTTACCAGGTGCCAATCGTTTTCGTCCTTGCCAATACAAAACCCTCATTTTACCCGATCACTATCAAGTTTTTCAGCTTTTCCCCTTTTTGGCACCTGGTAAATTTTATAAGATCAAATCTTCTCCCGTCGATTGATCTCGCTTTCCTAAAATCTCCTCTCCAAACACATTATCATTCATTAATTTAATGATGCAAACAAAATCCTCTTCTTTGTCAATTACTTTATTAATATCCGTTCTCAGTTCAATTAACTTTGATGGCGTTATTTCTCCTCGGAATACGGAGTATTGGAAATGTGATAAATATTTCTTACATACTTTAAATACCTTTTGGACTCTTTTTTCATTTACATCATAGAACACAAAAGCATAATTATAAGATAGTTGTTTTTTCATCATATCCCCTCCTTCAGCGAGAATGGTATAAATTCTTTTTCTTCTAAAACAAATTTGATTAATTTATAGCAATCTAATTTTATGGCAGTGCGATAGCTCACTTTTCTTTTTAATCTTGGGTGTAAAAATACTGATTCCAAACGTTGCTCAAATGCTTCCACAAAGATTTTTCGCCCGTCTTCATTTAGAAGACAGTAATTTACTTTTTTATCAAAATGCTTCTCTACCTGTAAACGCCGGTTATTGACCAAATCAAAGATGGTTTTATAGACGATGACCGGTTTAAAAACTTCACTCATGTCAAGGCTTAATGAAAACCGGCCTTCTGACGGTTCGTGGAGATAGCTTATTCTTTGATCCAGGTGCGTCCGATAAATTGCCGAAATTGTCTTTGTATACAGCAATGTGTTTCCAAAAGATATCAATGCATTGATTGGGTTGTCCGGCGGACGCTTTACTCTCTTATTCATAATAAATTCTTCCGGTAGAAAATATTTAAAAGTCCCATAAAATTTAATCCATGCTTCGCCCTCATATGACATTAATTCAGCAGGGGTTTCCGCTCTCTTCACACGATTGGGAAACTCTTTTTTCAGCCAGTCTATCGTCTCCTTAACTTCTTTCTTATCATGCTTATAGTAATGATATAATACTTCCCCCATATTCACACCGATCCCATATACAATCGCTTTTGCTATCTCCATTCTGGATTCCTGATACGCCTCTACCTGTCTGACAATGAGGCGTCCGCTATTATAATGGTTCTTTGGATAAAAGGTGCCGCTGTATCCTTCATAGTAATTAAAAAAATGAACGATCACTTGATTTTGGCTGAAAAAATCCAATAGTTTTGTATTGAAAGACACCTCATTTAAGCAATAAATTTCTTTTGTATTTTCAATCGGAATATAGATATTTTTACCATTTTTCCGAAAGCATAGTGAGTTATCTTTTCTTGTCAACTCTCCCATAGACATTAAATATTTTGTAGATCCCATGTTTTCCTCCTTCGTTTCATCCAGAACTTCTTTAACCTATTTAAAATATTTTACAAGTACAGTCTATACCTTAAGGATTTTCTATTTCCCTTGATTTAAATAAAACAATATTCATAATAAGCACACTTTTTACATTGGGATTTCCCAATTCCTTCCGGCACGACATTACTTTCCAGCAATGCCTCTATCTCTTTGATGTACTGTTCTAATTTTTGTTCTTCTTCGGCTCCAAGCTCCACAATTACAATCTTTTTATTGGTTTGCTTTTTTTCTACAAACTCTAACTTTCCTTTTCGTACTATGCCTTTCTCTTTTAATACTTTGAGATAATATAACAGCTGCCAGCGGCTGGCTTCCATATCTGCATCTGATTTTTTAACTTCGGTCAGGTACTCAGCCGTCAATTTATCCAGTCTGATATTCTCTATTGCGATTTCTGTATCCTTCCCCTGCGCTTTCTCTTCATGTATCGCTTTCCCAATCATTACAATCTCACTGTTATCTTCCAGATTCAAACGATTTCCATGTAGGTAGCACTGGCGTCTGCAGTGAAAATAATAATTAATTAAAGTTCCATTTACCTGCATTTTCTCTTCCCCCACTTCTATTAGTCCACAAATAATACCCCTTCAGATTCTAATTTCTTACGATTTAATTTTCCATTTTCAAAGTAAGTTTCACCATCCTGAATACAGTATAATTCTCCCAAAACGCCGCTGTAATTTAGATTTGGATTCCACTTTACCTGATAAATAAAATTATTTAGTTTACTTCTTACATCTGATAATTTCACCTGCTTTTCCGAGAAATCCATCGTCCTGTTACGAAGCAGCATTTCATACTGTTCCCATAAACTCCATCCGTCTAACATAGTTCCATCTTCACATTCCAGTGTTCTGCAAATTACTATACTCATATTCCAATTGTTTTCATCTATTAATTTCATGCGTTTTGCTATTCCCGGACTGTCCAGATATTTTACCGTTTCATCAAAAAAGTGATCCAGCCCCTCTGTAGATGTGCTGTCATTCCTTTGGCATTTTAATACTTCCAGAACCCCTTTGTAATATTTTCCAAATTCCTTCTCCTTTAATATCGCTCTCATATCTGGTGCAATAAGCGTAAATGATTCATCCATTCGATAATCCTGTCCATAAATTCTATCTGCCCGATCCAGGTCAAAGAAGTAAACCACTGCATCTTCTCTTTTACAGGAACGGTTAATGCGCCCCAGAAACTGTTCTTCACTATCCAGCTTGGAGATGTCTTTAAATCCAAGATCCATATCGATATCCACACCGGCCTCAATTACCTGCGTAGAGACAAGGATCATGCCGGAAATCTTTTTTTCCCGAATCGGCTTTAAGATCTTCTCTCTTTCATACATAGAATCATCTCCCGTGATAAGGCAAACAGGTACCGATAACTCATCACAATTACATAAATAATCGTAAAACTCATAAGCAGAATCTTTTTTAATAAATGTTACCAAGATCTTCTTATCCGGCATGCTTTTATCGATTACCTGCTGCATTAAACGGTCCATCGTCATTTTCTCATTTAACAAATCATAGGATACCGTAACCCGGTTCTGAAACAGCGGATGGTTAAAATATTTTTTACGATCTTCAATCAGCCTTCTCACCGTTCCTTCCCCGCCATCCAGAATATCAAGCCCCGGCAAAGTAGCCGACATGATAATGATTTTCATTCCAAGAAGTTTTGAACAGGCACGTAGAAAAATCATGATTTCTGCCCATATGGTATTCTTATAACTTTGAATTTCATCCAGGATTACGATACTATCCGTAAGCTGCAAAAAAGAAAATATCGCTTCCTTTTTATTTCCAAACAAAGTTTCAAAAAAGCTTACATGGGTTGATAATATAAATGGATAATTCAAAAACTGCCGGTCCAGTAACGCATTTTGATAATAGTCTTTCGAGTCCTCAGAGACATTTCCCTTTCCGGTTATAGGATTTAAAGAATTCACCACTACAATCTGATCCTGCACCTTTTTGTCTCTGAATATTTCCTGCAAATTTATTCTGTTTTGTTCAACAAGCGTATTAAATGGATAGATATAGAATATTTTTTTCCCTTTATCTAACAATTGAAATCCCAAATTCATTGCCGTATTACTTTTACCGCTACCCGTTGGGGCTTCCAGAAAATAAATGGATTCCTCCGGATATTTATGCAATGTTTTCTCTGCCTCCAGGAACATTTCACTTCTCATATTATTAATTTCACTCTGTTCCCCGGTCGTCGTCTTTCCTCCGTTACTATTGTTTTTTTCATATTTCCGTATACTTTGGTACAACTCTGAATTTTCATAGGGTTCTCGAAATGTATCTGCACATTGAATGGTTCCAAATTCTTTGATCTGCACATTTTCCATGTACTCGGTTGTGGCATAATAGTCGCACGCAACCAATGCGGAATATAAGTATCGCATATAAAAAAAGCAGACAATATCCTGGTCCCGGCTCAGTCTTTGCTTTACATTCGAATATTTATGAAAACTCTTTGAGATAGAATCACCGGACAGACTGCGTAACCCGTGAAATCCCTGCAGTCCGAATTTTTCCAGGACATTGAGCAGATATCCGATTTCCCCTTCCTTATCCTGAAATTTTGATATAAAATCTTCCATTTTCTCCAAATCACTATGATGTCTTGATATGATATATGCATTCATCCACGCCAAAACGATCAGCATACTCCTGTCCTTTTTAGAATAACCGCTTTTTTCAATCTGTTCTAAAAAATAATCTAAATAAAGGATTGAAGAAAATAAGGAATGGTCCGCTCCAGACAATCCATCCAGAACCTTTACCGGCGCCTGCAAATTTTTCATTTTCTGTTTTTGAAACGCCGGATTAATTTTTCCAAAATCATGAAATATGATTACCTGGCAAAACATTTTATAAATAAAACCAAGTATTTCACTTGTGGCATTTGGAATAAGCTGCAGCGCAAACCGCTCAATTACATTTGACAAACCTTTTTCAGTTTCCAGCAGCTCAAAATATTTCTGGCATCGGTTCAGGTGTTCTTTTAGCGTTTCTTTATCAGCATCATCCTTCCAGTGTGCATACAATGGATAATCTGCATCTATTACTTCTTCTATTTTAACAAAACAAGCCATAACTGCCTCCCCATTTTATGTTTAATTTAAAGTCTATTTCATCTCTAACATTATCTTTTATTATGTTCACTTATATCTCCTAAAGCGTGTTTTTAAATTGCTTTCTGTCAGCTGTGCGTCACACTTTGTGGGAGATTTGTCCCGAATAAAGGGAGCGCAGCCGGCTACGAAACCTGAATTCAGTGCAAATATGCCGCTAAGTGGGGCGTGCAGATGGCGGGAATGAATTTTCAAATACGCTAATATGTCATAACAAATTAAAACCGCAGAATATAGAATGATTCTCCTATACCCTGCGGTTTCCTCCTTACCTGCAACCAATTAAATTTAAGTTCAATGTCTGACAAACCAGATTTCCAAAAATTTATGATTCATTAATAGAAAACAATATTCTTTTCACCGATCTGGTAAACATCCTTTTTGCACTGCACCATTTCAGCGTCGGTCAGAATAAATTTTTTGACCTCGTAGAGATTTGTTGCTTCTTTTAAACCGATTGGCAAATATTCACCATATTTAAAAGTCATTTCATCCAGGTCAAACTCCACAACATCTTCCGGCACTAAACTGTGTAGATTCTTTTCTTCGCATGTCACAGGCTGTGCCTTTCCAATTTCTACCTCTCCTATATCTGCCAGATGATTATTTCTGCCCAAATATGGCGTGTAAATACAACGCCTGTTTGCCATAAAATCAGCCAGTTTTTCACTTTCGGGATCCTGGATCAGAACACAGACTGTCCAGTCAGGCTGCTCCAGCCACTGCTCTTTCACAATTAGATTTCCGCCCATTTCCTGAGAAGCATATCCTACTGTATTATTGTAAAACTGAATTTTCTTTTGAAAATACCCATGTTTTGGTTCCGGCATTACAGAGATCTGGATATCCTTTAATTTCTCATAGAATTCGGGATAACGCTTGTATTTGTGCTCATATCCCTGATACCCCATAATGGCACCAAACATGCCTAAAAGCGCTACTTTATGTATGTTCCCATAAGTAAAATAATAGTAGGTATTCACTTCAGGTACTTTAAAGAAGGCGTTTTTACCTTTTAACCTGAATTTTAAAATTTCCATATCACACCTCTTTCCGGGTTATGATATTGAAATAACGTGCTCCTTCCACATCTGCCTCTAACTTCGTTGTATATGGATTAAAATATATTTCGATAGATTGAACCTTATCCTTAACCTTGTTCAATAATTCTGAACAATTTAATCGAATTACATTTTTCTCATCTTTTTTATCTTCATTTTTCTCAAAAGTAATATATTCGGACAGACACGGCAGATAGAGATCTTCTTCTGTTTCCACAAAAAGTGCAAACTCATTTTCACACCCTGCTTTCGCATTTGTAGCAAATGCCGTCGCTGAAACGATGGAAGTCTCTTTAAAATTCTGGTAATCCTCCTCTGTATAGCCTTCCGTTACCCCTAATTCCACAAATTCCTTATATGCAAGGGGATTAATTACAAATGGATAGAAATAGTGAGCCTCATTACTGACTATTTTTGTTCCAAGGGTAGAGTTCTTGGCTTCTTCACCATCTTTCACTTTAGAAGCATCACGAAATGGAGATAGAATCGGCTGCTCCTGAGGATCTGTATAATCATATTTATTGAATCCCTGACCGATCTGCACCGCACCGGTAATCGAGATATTATTACCTGATTCTGCAAATGTAGCACCAAAATTCTTAACATCTACAGCATGGAATAAATTCCGAAGAACCGACTCTATATCTTTGCAGTCTTTTAAATCTGCTACATCAAATATCTGTTCATAACGTTCTTTTAAACTTCTGGGTATCAAAGAGACTTCTCCCTTTTTCCCTTTCTCAAATCTCATGGACTTAATGTAAACAACGGGTTTTCCCTGATTATCCCACATCTTCTTCATTGGATATTTCAGCGCCTTATCACTTCCAAAAGTTGATCCGTCGGAAGTCGTTTTCGGATATCCTGAAAAATCTGCATTCCAGTTTGCCATAACGGATGAAATCCCTAAAACACCATATACTCTTTTATTCATCATAACTTTTCCCCACCTTCCTGATTCTTCTTAACGTAAATGAGCGATGAAGCTGTAAACCCTGCTGCAATCATTTCTTTGTTCAGTACCTCATTTTCTTTCGGTATATAACTCATGATATGTGTAAAAATCTGTTCTGCCCGATTATCCGGATAATGGGAAATATCATAATTATATTTCTTATAGAGCTGTAACAATCTTTTTCTTACAACTTCATGATTTTTTGCATTAAGATAAGGATTGACCAGAGAAGACGGTTTATTATTTGCCTTACTTCTGGAAATCAGGTAAGAAACCATCTGTCCTGCTGCGTAGCCAAACTCTTCTCCCGACATAAATTCCCACTCATCTTTCAGATCCATTTTTTCTCGTAACTGCTTTCTAACATTCTCCATTTTTAACTCCATCCCCCTATCCTTGTTGAAATAATCGATCAGTGACCATCTCAAATTAAATTGCCTCTGTGCCAGAAAGACTCTTCCATTTCCAATTGAATTTATGATCAAATCTATTGAAATCTTATCCAGGAAAGCTGCTATATTTTCATCGCATCCCTTATAAAACCATGCAAAAAGACGATCTCTGCTTTCCAAAAGCGTTCTTTTTAACACACCATCCGTAATCGGAATATCTTTTGCCTCTGTAAAGAAATTGTTTGACAGCTTATTTTCAAAGAAAGTTTGATCAATAACTCCTTTCATTTTCCAAAGCTTATCATAGAACGTATTATATTGAATATCATACTTTTCCAGTGTTTTATCAGGAATACCAATACCATTTTTCAAGCAAAATGGTGGCGATAACTTTGTATTATAATCACTGATTATATCTCCCTGATGAATCTCAACTTCTTTTCCTTTTTTAAGGCGTAAAAAATAACCATTTCGCATTCCCTGCGGCTCTTCTGTATTCGAGTATCCCCGAAACCACAAATAATCGGAATTGATGTATATATTAACTTTCCCTTTAGATGCAAATCCCATTAAATAATCAAATAATTTAGCCTGTAAAATAGCTTCGTTTTTATCCAAAAGGTACGGAACTGCAACCTTTCTAGTCTTGTTTGCCAGATACGGTTTTTTTGCATTCATTCCCATATTATCATTTGGTAATCCCAGTATATTTCCCGATTCCACTTCGTTAAAATCATTATTATTAAAGATATTTGGATATAGATAACGGCTGCCTTCACATTGATACAGCGCTTGTGTTTCCTTCCAATTATCTAAAACAAAAAAGATTTTTATGTAATCCTTTTGATCAAAATTAAGGTCTTCCCAAATATCTTTATCAGCAACATATTTTCTTATTTTTTCTATCAGCTGAATATTGGGTTTTCCCAATTCTTCTTCTGTTGCTTCATATAATACTTTTGCCTTTGTCTTCTTGGCATATTTTATTTCCGGATTTTTTAAAGTTTCATAATAAGAATCCAAAATCTCTTCTGTTAATTTTTGCTCCTTAATACTGTCTTTTTTCATCCACAACGACAAATAATTGTTTGAATGAATAATTTTCTTAGCATCAATCGGCTTATTCATTTCCAAGAGTTTACTATAATAATCCATATAGCAAACCTGGTCATAAATGGAATCTGTTTTTCCAATTATTTCATCATTTTTTCTATCATACCGGATATCTAATGTTTTCTCGATTTTATAACTATCTTCCGTCAACTTAATAATCCGATAGGTACCATCTTTAGGAACATATTTATCCAGTACCAGCCTGTCTCCTTTTTCCTGGAGCATCTGCCGGAAGACTTCCATTGCTTCCTGTAACACCTGATCACCCCTTTGCTACAAATACCGATAATTAATAAAGCCCGCTCCTCGGGCATTATTTTCTCCTATTCCAGTTCCTATCGCCATATACCATAATTTTTGAGCCGTTGGATTTTTTGATACGATCATATTTACCTTATCACCTAACAAAGTAATTCCCTTGTAAGGAACACGTACCGGCACTTTATTTTTAAATTCAATATAATCATAAAGTGAAAAATCCTCATCGAGTTTTTCCCCCATTAACTGATTATATTTTTTAACCAGATTAATCTTCAAACGTTTTTCAAACTCCTGTACATTCATCTGATCCCGCCAGTAACCATATTCTGTCTTTATTACAACTGGTGTTAAAGTGTAAATTTTTTCTAATACTTTCTGCTGAATAATTTTTATTTCGCCATTTAATCCCACAATTTCTTTTGACGAATGATGACTCAGCATATTCGAAAAATATTCCGCAAGTTCCTGCCGAACTGTCCGAATCCTCATAACATAAATCTTGCCCTGTTGATAAATTCCGTCTTTCTCACATGGATATGGAAGATCATAAACATAATACTTAAACTCTCTTCGATTATGTAATTCCAGAAATTCATCTGTTTTTCCAAGCGCACTATCCAGGAAATAGGCGATTGTTCCGGTAGCTTTGGCATAGTCCATATTCTCTAAAAGACGTATCCGAAGCTGGTATTCAAAAACTAGCAATTGTAACTCACTCCTCCCATTGATTAAGTAAATCTAAGTCATATAGATCTGGGTATTTATAATTAAAATTGTTATTAATTTTAGATCTATATAATTTAAATTTCTTTGGTTTATTTGTGTATTTTTCACAGTAATATTATATTATAAATGGGATATTTTGTCAAATTATTTACTAAATTATCGAATGATATTTTTAGTGGGAATTTGTTAGGGGTTTATCTTAAGAATCGGGGAAACTTCAGATTGCTTCCAATTATATGTGGGCTGGTTTTTATGTTATTTATTATGATGGGTATTTCTTTTTTTAATGAAGCTGATATTCAATTTGGAGATTTTTAGAGATGGATGTGGCGCTCTTGAGTTTCAATGTATTTTATATTGATATTAATCGGTAGTTAAGTTGTTTAGGGAACAGGCTGTGTGGGGTATATAAAAAATTTTCATTTGGCATTTCAATATATCCTATATTACTATTAATCTCAAAATCGCTAACGACTTGTACCAGAGCTTCATCATGTTTCAATACATCCAATATTACTATTAATCGTGTTAGAGTTTGAACTTACAATGTCGGTTCAATCGTTTCAATACATCCTATATTACTATTAATCATTTATACCTCCTTAATTTAGGCACCTAAATTACGTTTCAATACATCCTATATTACTATTAATCACTCAGGGAAAGTTATGGACTCGGGGCCATAGTTAGGTTTCAATACATCCTATATTACTATTAATCCAAACGGAATATACTAGAAGTAAGATAACCAGCTAGTTTCAATACATCCTATATTACTATTAATCTCTTTCGTATAAATGTCATACATAATTCCTTGTAAGTTTCAATACATCCTATATTACTATTAATCATAATTCAAAGTATAAGGAATGCCAGCGGGTTTAGTTTCAATACATCCTATATTACTATTAATCTCTATAAAATCGAAACTCCGTTTGGTGTTGGATAGTTTCAATACATCCTATATTACCATTAATCATAATTTTGCGACTAACTATTGTTTGGATCAGTAGTTTCAATACATCCTATATTACTATTAATCAAAATCTTATGAATCTGCTCCAATGTGTATTTCTGTTTCAATACATCCTATATTACTATTAATCTAGTCATAATGATAAAGATGATATTTATTTTGTTTAGTTTCAATACATCCTATATTACTATTAATCTGTACATAGGAAAATACGTTTCTGTGTGTCGGACATGTTTCAATACATCCTATATTACTATTAATCTAACTGGTTCTGTTCTTCAATATTCCCGGAATTTTCCGTTTCAATACATCCTATATTACTATTAATCTCCTCTTACGCTCATAAGGTTCTTGATCACCTTGGCGTTTCAATACATCCTAATATTACTATTAATCAAATAAGTTTTGAATCTTTATTCCTGTTATGTACACGTTTCAATACATCCTATATTACTATTAATCATTAGGATCATACACCAATTGTGTAAGGGTAGAGGGTTTCAATACATCCTATATTACTATTAATCTGTTGTTTTTGGACTGTGCTTTAATGATTTTAATTCGTTTCAATACATCCTATATTACTATTAATCATGTAGCCTTTGTGTACATTACTAATGTAGATGGGTTTCAATACATCCTATATTACTATTAATCTTGGTCTACACGGGGAAAAAGAAAAAGCCGGAATTGTTTCAATACATCCTATATTACTATTAATCCAAAGTTACTTTAATAGAGAACGAAACGGATTTGTTGTTTCAATACATCCTATATTACTATTAATCTCGGATATCCGGATACATCAATGATGTCTTTAAGTTGTTTCAATACATCCTATATTACTATTAATCTCTCGGCGTGAACAATGTTTTTGTAAATGCCTGGTTTCAATACATCCTATATTACTATTAATCAAGGATCGGTATAATAGGCGGTTAGTATCTTATGTTAGTTTCAATACATCCTATATTACTATTAATCGGTTCCTTCCATAATTCCAATTGTGGAATTTTCCGTTTCAATACATCCTATATTACTATTAATCTTCTTTCTTTTTACCCTGCCGCTTAAGTGCCACGCGCGTTTCAATACATCCTATATTACTATTAATCGGTATCTCGGTAGGAAATAATTCTAGCATTAACTGTTTCAATACATCCTATATTACTATTAATCGGGTTCGCTATCTTCTTTGGATTCCGATGTTTCACGGTTTCAATACATCCTATATTACTATTAATCCAATTATCCCCTTAAGAAAGGGATTGGAAATAAGTTTCAATACATCCTATATTACTATTAATCCCTATGGTATCCCAATCGCTTAATAATATGAGCGAGTTTCAATACATCCTATATTACTATTAATCGAAATAGATAACCCGGCAAAAGAGCATTGAAAGCAGTTTCAATACATCCTATATTACTATTAATCTCTAACAGATGTTCTATTTCCTTATTCCTAGTCCTGGTTTCAATACATCCTATATTACTATTAATCGGTACGCAACATTTCGTCTCGGATGTCCTTTAACATGTTTCAATACATCCTATATTACTATTAATCAGGCAAAAGAAACGATTTGGAAGACCTCTACGATAGTTTCAATACATCCTATATTACTATTAATCCTTATATCCATTTTTAGACCTCCATGTTTCACGGTTTCAATACATCCTATATTACTATTAATCTGCTATTTCAAGACTTTTTTCGTGCCTTTTATCGTTTCAATACATCCTATATTACTATTAATCCAACGCATTTCCTACCTTCTTTCAACCACTATATCCTAAAACCCCCACAAAATCAAGGCTTTTCTAATTTTTTACCAAGTATCTCATCCTATTTCACTTTCCCTCATCCAAACCTTCTTTTCCCCATATAATTCAAGGCTTTATACCCAAAATAAATTTTCCACGCCTGGTAAAATTAAGCTCAAATGCGTCCATATCCTATCTGCATAAAATACAGACACCATAAAAATCATCCAATAAGCCAATTCCACATACCCCGCTCTCCTTCAATGAACCAAAACCCTGCCTCCCCCATAATTTTCAAATTATTCCAATGACATCCTCCCTAATAAAATTCAACATTAAAACACGGTCCAAAATATGGACCGCCCCCCAAATAATAACTCCCTATAATGTTATCTATAATATCTCCACGCATTTTTCTATCTATTGAAAAATTCATCTACGATCTTACCCAGTCTTTCTGGTGCATCCATATTAACCTCATGCCCGGAATTTCCTATTATTTGCAGATCAGCTTTTTTTATATTTTCTGCTAAGTACTTTGCAGATTTAATATTTGCATGATCTTTTGCGCCACAAACTACTAAGACAGGGCAGGTTATAGCTTTCATACTATCAGTGAAATTTAATTCTGTCATCGAATTTGTCAGCTCAATTACTTCTTTCTTTTTAAGTCCCATGTTTTTAAAAGTGGACTCTGGCATGAACTTAAAAACGATGTTCTGAAATTTGAGTAATGTTTTTGGCATTTTATATTGTTCTGCAATTAATATTAATGATTTTACTTTTTCAGGGTGGTCGATGGTATAGTTTAGTGCCAGCACCGCACCTAATGAAAGCCCGCATATATTTACCGGATCAGAAATACTATCACAATATGCCGAAAAAGCCTGGTATAAGTTTTTATATGTGAGACTTCTTTCTGTACATAGTGAAAATAATTCCGGACACAAAACATGATCTTGCTTTGTAAAATAAGTAATTGTTTTGTCCCAACTAGATGAATTCTGTCCAAGCCCGTGAAGATAGATATTCTGCATACAATAATTGCCCTCCATAGTTTGATTGCCGTTTTACAATATTTATTATTATAGCAAATAAATATGGAGAAATATAGCACGGAATATATGAATCAGTATATTCCGTGCTATATAATCCTTTATTTTTAATATACAATTCCCTGTTACATTTAGTATTGGAATACCAGCTTAAATTATATACCCATGTGGAAATTAGCTACATTTCAATACTCCCCCTCACTCCTTAAATCCCCTCACCCTTAGTCTTCGGCAACAGTCTCCTATCATCCGAAAGCCTCAAAAATGGTGCATAAGCCACTTCCCATGGATAGCCGTCCGGATCCAGGAAATAACCGGAATATCCGTCATAGCCTCCCCAATCTTTCCACTGGGGTACCTGGTGGGAGCTACCTCCTGCTTTTATTGCTTTGGCAAACAATTGATCTACTTCTTCTTGATCTGCGCCGTTTATCGCCAGTGTGAACCCATTATAAGGTTTCTTGGGCGACACGGGAAGCTGTGCATCTTTTGCCAGGAAATCATAGGGAACTAATCCCAATACGATGTTGCTGGTGAGCATAAAGGTGCACATCTTCGGATCAGAATCCGGAGAAAGTTCCCACCCCAGTGCTTCATAAAATGCAATCGAACGCTCTATATCTTCTACTCCCAGAGTAATGATCGAAATGCTCCGGGCAATGCCTTCCTGTTTCATAATCTTTCTCCTTTTCCTGTCCTATGTTCTGATTGATTCATTTACCATTTTACACGAACATCGTTAACCCATGGTTAACACTGCGCCGCAAACATCCCAATCATTTCTTTCATTGCAGGAATGTCTTCATGGAGTTTTAAAATCGTACTTCCTATAAATGCCGCATCACCGCCTGCTTCTTTTACCATCTTCACGTCTTCCGGCGCATGTACGCCTACACCACAATAGATCGGACGCTCTATCCCACAGGCACGAAGGTGGGCGATGCAGTCAGAGAGTAAGGGGTATTGCGGGTTACTATTTCCGGTGGGTTTCGCCTGCATATAGACAAATCCATTTGACTTTTTAGCCATCTCTATTTCTTCCGACAGCATATGGTATTGAACGTAGCAGGATACCCTCAGCCCCGCCTCCATAAATCTATCTTTAATAACATTGTCCTTCAGGCCTACCAGCAGAATATCTTTTAAATTGTTCTCCAGACAGAAACGAATGAATTTATCAGCACCAATTTCCTCTACGGTATTTTCATATGCCAATACCAGGAGCTGGACATCCGGAAGCCTTTTTTGCACTGCAATAATGCTGTCCATATATTTGTCATAGTCGTCGCATACTTCCAGAGCCTTTGCCATTCTGCCTGCTATGTAATCACCTTCCAGATAAGGATCTCTGGACGGAAAATCTATTTCAATCATGCCGCATCCGGCATCTGCGTATTCAATTGCCATTTCATAGCTGTGTTCCAATGTTGGGTAACCGTTTGATAAGTAACAAATTATTTCCATAACTCTATTCTCCTTTATATGCCTTTTTAAATAATTCCACGAACTGTTCTAATGACGGGATGACGGGATTGGTTTTGGTACAGCCATCTTCCAATGCGGTCTTTGCCATTTCATCTAGCAGGCTGTTGAACTTTTCCTCGTCCTCAATAATTTCCCCAAAGCATGCCGGAATATGAAGCTGTTTATTCAGATTTGCAATCATATCCGCCAGATTTTCTCCCCCTGCTTTTTGTGCAAGGTCTTTGTAAATCTTTTCTGCTCTTGCATCCTGGCTGTTGAACCGGATCACATAGGGTAAAAGCATCGCATCTCCCAGTCCGTGCGGTATGTGAAAGAATCCTCCCAGGGTATGTGCCATAGAATGTACGATGCCAAGGGAAACGTTTGTAAATGCAATGCCTGCTGCCATAGAGGCATTTAGCATCTTTTCCCGGACTGACAGATCCTTGCCATTTTCATATGCCTGGGGTAAATATTTGATAATATCCAATGCTGCCTGGGTGGCGAGAACATCCCCGATATAATTTGCCCTGGTAGATGCCAATGCTTCAACCGCATGGGTCAGGGCATCCATCCCTGTCTCTGCCGTTATACGCGGCGGCATGGAAACAGTCACCACCGGATCACAGATTGCAATGTCCGGCATCATTTCCATATTTCCTAATCCATGTTTCATTCCAGTTTCGTCATCGGAGATTACAACAGAACGGGAAACCTCACTGGCTGTGCCGGCAGTAGATGGAATGCAGCAAAAATGTGCTTTTGTCCTGAGCTTTGGAAATGGATTCGGCGGCAATACATCTTCCAGTTTCTGAAGCTGGGGATTTTCATAATAAATCCACATGGTTTTGGCTGCATCCATAACGGAGCCTCCTCCCAGAGCTACAATCAGATCTGGCTCTGCAGTCTGCATTTCTTTTGCGCCCCTTAACACGGTGGCAAAGGTCGGATCCGGCTCAACGCCTTCCACAACGGAAACAGCTGCCCCGTTCTCCTCAAATAATCCTTTTACCTTGTCCAGCATACCGCTTTTCTGCATACTGGAGCCTCCAAGCACGATCGTAACTCTTTTATATGCCAGCGTTTTGATATGTTCCAGACAGCCCTCTCCAAACAGGAGCTGGCTTCCGGCTAATTTCATAGGTCTCATCATATTTCCAATACCTCACTTTTTTACTTATTGATAAAATTTTGTTTGATCTCTATCTCTTCATCTTTTGTTTTTTCCACTAATGTTTTTCCAATTAATTGTAGGACTAAAATTGACGCATTCATTCTGCAAACACGCTCAATAGCTTACAAATGGCGTGAATGTATTTCTAGGCACGTTCTAACCCTTCAATCACTTCCCGCACAAGGTCATAATCGATGGGATTCGAAAGAATTCCGCCTTTTTTCAGGCTGGAACCGATGATTGCGCCATCTGCCGTCTGCATCTGTTCACTGATGTTAGAAGCATTTACTCCACTTCCTGCAAAAACCGGAAGTGAAACTGCTTTTTTCACACGGGCGATCATATCAATCGGTGTTTCCACCCCAATTTCACTGCCCGTTACAATAATTGCATCTGCCCCATTAGCGGCTGCCTCTTTTGCAGACTGCTCCACCGCAATATGCGGAAGCAGCATATGGGCATGTTTTACCTGAACATCTGCCATAATCTTCACATGAGACAAGTTCAGCTGTTTTCTGTATTCCATGCATTCTTTAGCACAAGGCATAATATATCCATCCGTAAACACTACCGTATCCACAAACACCGGAACCCGTACAAAATCTGCACCTGCGATACCTGCAATGGCGAGGGACGCCTTGCAGTCATTAAAAGCCGCATCAATACCAATTGGAATTTTAACTGCTTTTCGCACTTCTATTGCTGCAGCCGATAATGCTGCAATCTGTGCGGTATTCAGCAGTGCACTAAATGGAGTATCGCCCATATTTTCCACAATCACGGCATCCACACCTGCTTTTTCCAAAGTCACTGCATCTTCAACGGCACGTCTTAAAATCTGTTGGTAATCACCGTCAAATCCTGCTGTACCGGGAAGGGGAAGGCAGTGGACCATGCCGATTACTGTCTTTGTACTGGTTGTAAATATCTGTTTATTATTCATTCTGCAAACTTCCTTTCTTAATCATTAAGGCTCAAATTTCTTTTCTTGTCATCCATTCTTGATCTCTTTTTTTATTTTTCATGCTTAAATTTTTTTTTATTTTTCATTCTTAATTTCTTTTATATCATTCATGCATAAATTTATTTTATTTAACTTTCATTCTTAATTTCTTTTCTAATCATCCATGCTTAATTTCTGATCTTTATGTTTCATTCTTAATTTACTTTTCTTTATCATCCATTCTGCGAATTTATTTTCTGATTCTGATCATACTGGTAAATTCCTTCCAGTACGGTTCTGCAAAGCAGATCCTCCGCATCCTTTCTGTCCTGTCCCTGCAATGTCTCCTTTAAATTTTCTAAAACAGTAGTCATGGTTACAATGCAGGTTTTAACCCCCATAAGCCTTCCAACTGTCAGCAGGCAAGAGGACTCCATATCAATACCGGTTACTTTTAATTCTTTGAGTTCCCGGAAGGTTTCTGACATATCTCTGCCTGTTTCCAGGGAAAACCGGGAATCATGCATCTGACTGTAAAAACCATCCATGGTGCAGTTGATGCCATTGACATATTTTGCTCCCATCCGGGTCACTGTTTCATTCATTGCATTGACCAGTTCAATATCCGCAACAGCCGGATAAGACTCTTCTACATAAGTCAGGCTGGTGCTCTCCCGCCTCATGGCCGCAACGGGGATAATAAATTTTCCCAGCAAATCATCCTGCAGGCCCATTACGGTTCCCATTCGGACTGCAACTTCCATGCCAGCCTCATACATTTCTTCCAGTGCAATTGCCGCTGAAGGTGCACCGATTCCGGTAGAAGTTACCGTTACCGGGACTCCCTTATAGATGCCTGTGTATGTATTAAATTCCCTCTGGAACGCCACATGCACCGGTTCCTCAAGATATTGTTTCAATACATCCACTCTCCAGGGATCCCCGGAAAACAATACATATTTTGCAATACTGGAACGGTCCGCTCCTAAGTATAGTGTGCTCATTGACTACCTCCTTTGCTAAATCCATTTATTATGCTCTTCATATTTTAAAAGTTCTTCATATTCTTAAAACTCTTCATATTCTTAAAGCTCTACATTTTCTTAAAGCTCTTCACATTTTTAAGCTCTTCATTTTCTTAAAGCTCTTCACATTCTTAAAGCTCTTCATATTTTTAAGCTCCTAACATGCCCGAATCTCCCGATACTTTTCCAGAAACTGTTCTTCCCCAGGCAGATTCGTACAGCACCCTTCCGCCTGCAACACGAACCAGGAAAGCACACTGCCAAGTCTGCAGCACTCCACACTCTCCATTCCTCTTAAATACCCATAGAGGAATCCCGCCATATAGGCGTCCCCGGAACCGGTAGCATCTACAATGTGCTCAGCTTCACAGATGCCGATTTTCCGGGTGCTGATCCCTTGAGGAGTTCTCTCATAGCAGATGCTTCCGTCTTTACCCATGGTGGTCACAATTACATCTGCCTTACCGATTTCAAACAGTTTTGTAATATCAGGAAGACCATATATCTTCTCAATCATTTCCCGTTCCACTTCGTTGGTAAAAATTATTTTACTTCCGGTGAGAAGGGTCTTTAGAAATGCTTCCGGAAATGCATCGAAATCGTCTTTCATGCCAAATACCACAGGCACCTCATGTTCCATACACTGCCGGTAGAATTCCTCATTATCTTCCCTTGCCGCAACCGTAATGACGCCCAGTCTGGCTCCCTCAAATAAACTGCCGTCCACAGGTCCGGCATACTTGCTGTCCATCGCACCGGGATAAAAAACCGTAATATGGTCATTATTATTATCCTGCAATAAATAACAAACCGAGGTAGCCTCTTCTTCTATCACACGAATCCCTTCAAGGGGAACGTTGCCAGCTTCCAGGAACTGTTTAAAACCATTTGCTTCATAATCCCCGCCTACTCTTAATACCGGCAGCGTATTGACCCCCAGCCGGTTCAGCCCATAGGCAATGTTGACGGAGCACCCGCCATAATAGATCTGTACATTATTTTTATTGGTCACCAGGGATGTGCAGCCAATGGTCGCCGGCGAAGCGATTTTAATAATATGATCCATACTCACATATCCGCTGGTTAAAACCTCAAACTGACCCATTCCCTACAACTCCTCCCTGTCCAGCATCTGAAACAGCGTATCCATGTCCACTACCGTCCCCAGATATTTGTTGATGTCCTCCAGATGCACCTGATTCACAACCTCAGAATTGGTTGCCACACAATCTGACACCACGTAGCTATCGTAATCCAGATAAAATGCATCGGTAACGGTTGCACGGATACAGCAGTTTGTCTTCGTCCCCACAACAATCACATTCCTCACGCCATTTTCACGCAGCACCAGATCCAGGTCGGTTCCAAAGAAGCCGCTGTACCTGCGCTTTTTAATAATATAATCCTTTTCATAATCCACTTCCAGCATGGGATCTATTTCCTCTCCCCCGCTGCCTTCAATACAGTTAGGTCGCATAGATGCCGCCTTTCTGTCAAATTTACCTTTCCGGTTACAGTGCTGAAGGAACACGATAAGCGTCTCTTTCTCCCTGCATTTGTCCAGAACTTCCTTTATTTTAGGTAAAATTTCCCGGTTCTGGGGATAGAAAACCAATCCCGCTTCATCGGTAAAATCTTTCACCATATCTACAATTAATAAAGCCGTCTCACTCATCGCTGCATATTCCTTTCTCTTTTAAAGCATGTTTCAATGCATTCTGCAATCTCCACGCCTCCATAGTCAAACATCTCTCAGTCAGCTGCGGGGCATTTGCTCTTCACTCCGCCCCACTCGTTTTCCCGGGAAAATCAATGGAATCCCCTCACCTTGTTATTTCTGTATTTCAACATGGAAACAATGGTTAATACAATACTCATTACCACATACGGGATTACATCAAACAGCGCAGCTGCCGGTCCTGCATAGAGTCCCATATTTACCGCAAGAGCTCTGGCTGCACCGAAAACGATGGCATACATCGCACTGGAAATGGGATCGCCCTGACCGCAGTAGATGGCTGCAATGGCGATAAATCCACGTCCGGCTGTCATATTATTGGTAAAGAGAACCATGCGCTCCAGTGCCAGGTTAATCCCTGCAAGTGAACAGCACACTGCGCCTAAACTAATCGCCAGATACCGGTATTTATTTGTATTCAGTCCCATATTTCTGGCTGCATCTTCATTTTCCCCCACTACTCTTACATAGATACCAAACTTTGTACGGTACATCAAAAGCCAGATCAGCCCGATTCCGATAAATGCCAGATAAGTGATTGGTGTATGCCCGCTTAAAATGTCTCCAAGGATCGGAATCTTATCAATAACAGGGATATGTATTTTAAAATCCGCTACATTTTTCCAGGTCAGCGTAATGTTGGCAGACTGCATGTACTGAAGTACAAAGCCTGCCACTGCCGGAACCAGCATGTTAATGGCAAGACCTAC
>NZ_JAWYAJ010000522.1:0-5667 GCF_034124845.1 Robinsoniella sp. | reverse complement strand
TGACGATTCTTTTGACCGAACCTCCTTAAACCTCTGGTAAACCTCCATAATATTTAGACGGACATCTAAAAAATAATTTAGGTTACCAATATACCAGGGCATATAGCAAGTCTCGTCTGTCCCCAGCACATGGGGATACTCTTTCATAAACAGCTTATCTGTCAAATGATAAGCCTTGTGAATCCGATTCTCTGACCGGTCAATGTGAAATTCCTTTAAAACCTTTTGATACAGCGAACTTCTGGATGGTTCAACCAGAGTCATTCCAAGATCAAACCAAACATAATGATATCTCATTCATTCTGCCGCTCCTTTCTGTAGTGTAAACTTCAGTATCGTGTTTGTGAATTATTTCCTACAGTTATTAATATATATGATGATTATCATACCTTTATCAGAATAATGTAAAGTTTCTGTGAAATAGTTTAATGTTGTTCTGCTGCATAATGCACGACAAACTGCTTTACATGCTTTTTCAGCTTTTCCTGCACCGTTTTCTCCTGTTCTAACGTATGATACATAAAAAACGGTGCATATAATTCCAATGCCATAATTTCCGGTTCCACCGGCTTTAAGATCTTCTCTTTAATCAGTTGTTCGAATATTTTCTTTTGTCCCTCTAAAGGAATTTCAATAAAAAAGTTCCGGTATAGCTGCTGCATCTGCTGATCTTTAAATTGCTCCACCATCAGTAATTTCCGAAAAGCAACAATCCACGGATCCTCTGTCTGAAATTGAAAGAAGCTCATACAGATTTCCTCCAGATTCTCCCATTCCATTTCCATAAATTTAGTTTGTTCTAATTTTTGCATGAAACGGCTCTTGCATTCGTTTAAAATTGCATCCAGCAAATCCTGTTTGCTCTTAAAATGCTTGTACATGGCGCTGTCGGTAACGCCTACCGCCTTCGCAATCATTCTGGTCGAAACCGCATCATATCCGTTTACGGAAAAAAGCATCAATGCTTCATATATAATCTTTTCTTTTGTCGTCATTTTTTCTCCTTCTCTGCTCCACTTACCACTTAAGGGTGGATGCATATTTGACTGTGTGTCTGACTGTATATTTAACTGCTTAATATCCGGTGTACCTGGCTGTATTTCTAAATTTACTTTTTATTTAAGTATTGTAGTGAGCAGTTGTCCACTTGTCAAGTTTATTATTGGATACACATTATCAGGATTACATCCTAATAGGGTATATGATCGGGTAGATCGGGTACACATTCTGGTACCATACAGCCTGATATTCCCGGGGAAAGCGGCGGGGCTGACTCTTTTGTAACCAGCAAACACTTGCGCACTAAAAGCATTTGGCATATACTATACACAAACAACTAAAAGAGGAGAGGACAGTTATGAGCGAACGTTTACCTGCCTATTTAAAAGTATACCAGCAATTAAAAAATGACATCCTGGATGAAAAATATAAAGTTGGGGAAATGATTCCCGTCGAGCGCCAGTTAGAAGAAATCTATTCTGTCAGCAGAATTACCATCCGCAAAGCAGTGGAACTTCTCGCAGAGGATAACTACGTGGAAGTCCGGCAGGGGCGAGGCACCCAGGTATTGGATTATAAAGCCAGGCAGAGCCTCAACTGTGTGACCTCCGTCACGGAAACATTACGTAAAAAAGGATTTACGGTTACAACCAAAAGCATGTATATTGATACATTAGTTCCTCCGGCTCATGTTTCCCAAATACTTCAGTTGGGAGAACGGGAAAAAGCAGCCAGAGTACAGCGCATACAACTGGCGGACGGGCTGCCCATTGTAATCATGAAAAATTACATCCCCGAATCTCTGGTTCCAGGAATCGCCGGCTATTGCGGGCAGTTTACCGCACTGTATCAATTTCTGGAGGATACATATCATATTGAAATTGATGAAGCTGCAGATAAAATTTTTGCCAAAAACGCAGAGTTTGAAGAAGCACAAATGCTGGAAGTAGAAGTAGGGGAAGCACTGCTCTGTATCCAGCGGCGCTGCTCACAAAGGGGAAAACCCGTCTGTTTTGACGATGTAACCATTATCGGTAAAAAATATGAGCTCTATACAAATATGACCGGACGCAACAGAAATTCAAACTGAAAGGAGCAACCAAATGAACCTGCAATTCTTAAAAGAACTTCACCGGCACATTGATGTTAGCTGTGTCCGTGCCCAGAATACTATGGAAGATATCCGCCGAATGATTCTGAGTGCAAAACAATACCAGTTTATATGTGCATTCTCCATGCCCTGCTTCACCCCTTATCTGGCAGATGCCCTGAAATCAGAATCCCACATTCATACCGGCGGAGTTGTGGGCTTCCCTTCAGGTGCAGACACCACTCTTTCCAAAGTACAGCAAAGCACACAGCTTCTGGAAGCCGGCTGTCAGGAACTGGATATGGTAATGGCAGTGGGCGCCTTGAAATCAAAAAACTATCAATATGTAGAACAAGACATTGCGCAGGTGGTGCAGACAGCCCAAAAGGTACCTGTCAAAGTAATCATTGAAGCGGCTTATTTAAATGATTCTGAATTGGAAACAGCATGTAAAATCGTCTCAGAAACCGGAGCTGCTTTTGTCAAAAGCGGTACCGGATGGGCAAATATACCCGTCAGCGCCGATACCATCCGGAAAATGCGTACTGCCGCAGACGCACATGTGAAAATAAAAGCAGCCGGTGGAATCCGCACACTTGACCATATATTAGAAATGCAGGAAGCTGGCTGTGACCGTTTTGGCATCGGTGTGCAAACAGCTGTAAGAATCATGGCTGAAGCAGAAATGCGGCTTGGGAGTCCAGAGCGTGTTTGAAAATTCATTCCTGCCAGAAACCAGACTGACAGCGCTGAATAGTTTGTCAGTCTGCTTCAGCCATTCTGACTACTCCCTACGAAAATAAGCATCCGAAAACATTATGTAAAGATTATATATTATATAATGTTTTCGGATATTTTTTATCTTAAATCTGTTTTTATATACAAAATACACAAATTTTAACCATAAAGATTATGATATATTTTTATAATTATGGAATTGATTATAGATTCATTATATGTTATATTTATGGCACGTCAAATAATTAACAATGTGTTTTCGAAAGGAGATAGAAATTATGAGAGGTTTTGCAATGTTAGGAATCGGAAAAACTGGCTGGATTAATAAGCAGGCACCTGAATGCGGACCATTGGACGCAATCTGTAAACCCCTTGCCATCGCTCCCTGTACTTCTGATGTCCATACAGTCTGGGCTGGTGCTTTAGGCGACAGACATGATATGATTTTAGGACATGAAGCAATTGGGGAAGTTGTGGAAACAGGCTCCCTGGTTAAAGACTTTAAACCGGGTGACAAAGTCATTATCCCAGCCATTACACCGGACTGGAATTCCCTGGAAGCTCAGGGCGGATACTCCATGCATTCCAGCGGAATGCTTTCCGGATGGAAATTCTCCAACTTTAAAGATGGTGTATTCGGTGAATTATTCCATGTAAATGATGCAGACGGGAACCTTGCCCTGCTTCCATCCGGTATGGATCTGGCATCAGCCAGTATGCTTTGTGATATGGTTCCCACCGGTTTTCACGGTGTGGAATTAGCAGATGTACAGTTTGGTGATACGGTAGTTGTAATCGGTATCGGTCCGGTAGGGCTTATGGCGGTAGCCGGTGCTGCACTTCGCGGTGCTTCCCGCATCTATGCCGTTGGTTCCAGACCAAACTGCATTCAGATTGCCAAAGAATACGGTGCAACAGAAATTGTCAATTACCGCGAAGGCGATATCGTAGAACAGATTATGGAAAAAACCCATGGAAAAGGCGTTGACCGTATCATCATAGCCGGAGGCGATGTAGACACCTTTGACCAGGCAATCCGTATGTTAAAACCAGGCGGAAGAATCGGAAATGTAAATTACCTTGGAGAAGGCGACTATATTAGAATTCCAAGAGTTGAATGGGGCTGCGGCATGGGCCACAAGACAATCGCAGGCGGTCTGATGCCGGGCGGAAGACTCCGTATGGAAAAGCTGGCTTCCTTAATCGAAACCGGCAAATTGGATACCAGTAAGCTGATTACCCATACCTTCCACGGATTTGATAAAGTGGAAGAGGCGTTAATGCTGATGAAAGACAAGCCAAAGGATTTGATTAAACCGGTTGTATTAATGTAAAAGGACCAAACTGCAATCCTAAAAAATTGTTACGGTAAGCCTTATTAGCCCTACAAAATTGGAAATGACTGCCGGGTATAATTGTGGACAATCTAATCTTTAACAAGAAGCAGAGTGCAAATATTTCCTTTTGCGCCCTGCTTCCTCTATTTATTTCCCATATTCAGAAACCTTTATAACCTATTCCGCCTCCACCGATGGTATCAAGTAAGGATTTTCTGACTCCGCATACTCCACCTCCGGTATTGCTTCCAATGTTTCCTGTGCTTTTTCGGAAGCCTTCCTGGCAGATGCTTTTTCTGCCGGCTCTGAAATCTTAAGGCTGGCATCATAGACGATACCTTTAAATTGCTGATCGTATCTGGAAAAAGACAATAATGCCCGATCTCCATTTGTTCCCGTCACCTCAATTGTGATATCCGGATCATTATTGGAATATCCCTGGCAGCCATATTCCGAAGACGCTGCCTTGCCATCTACGATGTCCAGCTCTTCTGCCAGTTTCCTTGCCAGTTCTGTATACTCACCTGGATTATCCATCAGTTTCTTGTCAAAATCAAGAGAGACTTCTTTCTCCAGTGTTCGTGCGTAACCTGCATTGAATCGTTCCCCCGTTACCGCATCAATTATGAATGTATAACAGGTATCTTCCGGTGACCTGGTATTCCCAAGACGGACGTCACCGCTCCAGAAAGCCCTTGGAAATGTTTCCGTGCCTGCATTATATGACATATAGATGGTCGCACCGTTCATCTTTAATCCAAAAAGTTCCCATAACATCCTGTCACCTATTTCTGCCGCTGCATCCTGAGTCAGGTCTTTCTCCGCAGGAGTGCTGTCTTTCGTCAGCGGGTCGGAAACCACTTTGTAAGTGCCCTTCACATAATTATCCGCCCTCTTCTCCCGCAATTTTTTTATTGCCGGGGTCTCCAGCATTTCTGTCGAAGCTGTTTTTTCTGCCGTGGCTGCCTTTTCTTCCTGTCTTTCCTTTTCTTCTGTTACATCCTCACTTATTGTGGGTTTTGCTTCCGAGATTTCTTCTTTTAAAAGGTAGCTGGTAGGGACCGCTGCCGTTTTCCCCAGTTCTGCAGCCATGACAGCATCGCTTAACCCCCCAAACAAAAATGCGCATACACCGATTGCTGCAAAAGCCCCGGCAATAATTTTCGGAAATTCATAATTTGTTCTTTTCGTATCACAACTTTTCTTTGTACTGTCATTTAACCATTTACTTCTTCGATTCCTTCTGTTATCTTTTCTTTCGTTACATTTTTTACCCATTCTATTTTCCATATTTACCCCTTCTTTTCTGGCAAGTCTGCCGATCTATATTTATTTGTGATCACATTACCTATCTTGCACCCCGGAGATTATAAAGTTGTAATGGACTTGTTACAAAGTTGTAAATATTACTTTTACTTCGGTTCCTTCCATAAGCCCGGATACGAATTGCAGATGTGCATCGTGAAGCTGGGAAATTTGTTCACAGATCGATAAACCCAATCC
>NZ_JAWYAJ010000521.1:23698-37783 GCF_034124845.1 Robinsoniella sp. | reverse complement strand
CCAAGATCCTGATCGGTGAAGTAGAATCCGTAGATATCAGTGAAGAATTCGCACATGAGAAATTATCTCCGGTACTGGCATTATATAAAGCAAAAGACTTCGATGAAGCTCTTGTAAAAGCAGCTCAGTTAGTAGCTGACGGCGGATACGGACATACAGCATCCCTGTACATCCATCCCGCACAGACAGAAAAAATGGATAAACCCGCAGCAGCTATGAAGACCTGCCGTGTATTAATCAACACTCCTGCAGCTCAGGGTGGTATCGGTGACTTATACAACTTCAAACTGGCTCCATCTTTAACACTTGGATGCGGATCCTGGGGCGGTAACTCCATTTCCGAAAATGTTGGTGTAAAACACTTAATCAACATTAAGACAGTTGCTGAGAGGAGAGAAAATATGCTGTGGTTCAGAACACCTGAAAAAGTTTACTTCAAAAAAGGATGTATGCCGGTTGCTCTGGATGAACTTGGAACAATCATGAATAAGAAAAAATGCTTCATCGTTACGGATAGCTTCTTATATAAAAATGGTTATGTAAAACCAATCGAAGAAAAATTAGATGCTATGGGAATTCAGCATACATGTTTCTTTGATGTAGCTCCTGACCCAACACTTGCATGTGCACAGGCTGGTGCAAAAGCGATGACAGAATTCGAACCGGATACGATCATTGCACTTGGTGGTGGTTCTGCAATGGATGCTGCTAAGATTATGTGGGTAATGTACGAACATCCGGAAGCTGACTTCATGAGAATGGCAATGGACTTCATGGATATCCGTAAGAGAGTATACACCTTCCCTAAGATGGGTGAAAAAGCTTACTTTGTAGCAATCCCGACATCTTCCGGTACAGGTTCTGAGGTTACACCATTTGCGATTATCACAGATGAAAAATCCGGAGTAAAATATCCGTTAGCAGACTATGAACTGCTTCCAAACATGGCAATCATTGATGCTGATAACATGATGAACCAGCCAAAAGGATTAACAAGTGCTTCCGGTATCGACGTAATGACACATGCATTAGAAGCTTATGTTTCCATCATGGCTACAGATTATACAGATGGTCTTGCATTAAAAGCAATTAAAAATGTATTCCAGTATCTGCCTTCCGCATATGAAAACGGAGCAAATGATCCAATCGCAAGAGAAAAAATGGCTGATGCTGCTTGTATGGCAGGTATGGCATTCGCTAATGCATTCCTTGGAATTAACCACTCTCTTGCTCATAAATTAGGTGCATTCCACCACCTGCCACATGGTGTTGCAAATGCGTTAATCCTTACAAGAGTTATGCGTTTCAACGCAGTTGATGTTCCTACAAAGATGGGTACTTTCTCACAGTATCAGTATCCTCATGCAAAAGAAAGATATGCGGAAGCAGCTCGTTTTGCAGGCATCGTAGGCAAGGATGACAATGATACATTCGAAAAATTAATTGCAGCATTAGAAGACTTAAAAGAAAAAATCGGTATTAAGAAATGCATCGCTGATTACGGCGTAGATGAAAAATACTTCCTGGATACATTAGATGACATGGTAGAGCAGGCATTTGATGATCAGTGTACAGGAGCAAACCCAAGATATCCGCTGATGAAGGAAATCAAAGAAATTTATTTAGCTGCATACTATGGCAAATAGGATTCCTATCTGGTATAGATGATAAGATAAGCTGTTCAGCCAGATACCTTGCTATAGTATGAAGAAATACGGCAGATTGAGTATACAGTCTGCCGTATTTTTCCACGAACAATTTTATTCCAATAACGGCTGAATGGCATTTTGTAAACATCAATTGCCAGGCAGTCCTCCTTAGTACATTACAAGTGTCTGCCTGGCAGAACCAACAACATGGAAAAGGGGGATTTTCTAATGTCAGAATTACAGATTATTGCAAAAAGGGACCAGAAAACGGTTTACAGAGACGGCGATAAAGCCGTCAAGGTATTTGAATCAAGTTTCACGAAAGCAAATATTCTAAATGAAGCATTAAATCAGGCAAGAGCAGAAGAAACGGGGCTTAATATCCCGCAGATTCTGGAAGTTACGAAAGTCGATGGTAAATGGGCGATCGTTTCGGAATTTGCCCAGGGTAAGACATTAGAGCAGTTGATGCAGGAGCATCCCGATCAGCTGGAGGAATATATGAATTTATTTGTAGACCTTCAGTTAGAGATGCACAGTAAGAAAGCACCTTTATTAAACAAGTTAAAAGATAAGATGATTCGTAAGATTACTGCAACAGGACTGGATGCAACGGTTCGTTATGAGCTCAACACCCGTCTGCAGGGAATGCCTACCCATACGAAGGTATGCCATGGTGATTTTAACCCCAGTAATATTATTATCGATGACAGCGGAAAAGCTGCGATTGTGGACTGGGCACATGCCACCCAGGGTAACGCAAGTGCGGACACCGCCAATACTTATCTATACTTCGCATTGCAAAATGAAGCAGCAGCGAAGCTTTACCTGGATTTATTCTGCAAAAAGAGTGACACCGCAAAACAATACGTAGAGCAGTGGCTTCCGCTTGTAGCTGCATCCCGCCTCACAAAAGGTGTGGAAGCAGAAAAAGTATTTCTAATGAAGTGGATTGATGTTTGCGAATATCAATAGATTAACTGGAATAAAATTGAAGATTGAGTAGTGGGAACGAAGGAATGCCTGGATTTTGGGCATTCCTTTGTGTATGTGTGAATATAAATCTTCGCAGTTTAGTGAGAAGACAGTAAATCTAGAAGAATAGAGAATTTAGGATAAAACTGGCATAGAGATAGAAATAATGATATAATTTAAAATAAAAAGAAGTGTTAGATTATAGCAAAAAGTGATTTAGAGCGTGTTAAAATTATTAGGGTAGGGACTTATGATTATCATAAATAATATTATTTTAAATCAAAAGATGCAAAACCAAAAGATACAAAACCCAAATACAATTATGGAAGAATTAAATCAATTTTTCAGCAGGCTTCAAAAGGAAGGCTGGGGAGTGGTAACACAAGTTGATGTCTTGAATATTGACAGTGAACCAACACTAATGATCACCAACACCGTTATTAATGCCGAGAAAGCAAAAAGCGCAGGAATCCCCTGCGTTTTTTATGATACAGCGGGAAACGCAACTGGTATCTATGGAGTTGATATGGTGGTGGAAGGACTGGAAGAGATAGACAGTGCATTTTTAATAGGAATTTATAACAGACATTATAAGATCCCTTCCGTTATAGCCGGGACGTCCCGTTTGCTTATTCGGGAAACTGTGCCGGATGATACGGATGCATTGTATGAGATTTATAAAGATCAGGAGATAGTCCGGTTTTTAACTCCACTGGCGGAGGACGTTAATGAGCAGAGAGAGATCCTGGATACCTATTTTACATATATGTATGGACTATATGGATACGGGATGTGGACGGTAGTGGAAAAAAGTTCGGGTCAGATGATTGGCAGAGTAGGATTTGAAAATGGAGAGCTGGAAGGCGCCGGAATAGTGGAACTGGGATATCTGATCGGCACTGCCTGGCGTAAACAGGGCTATGCATATGAAGCAGTCAGCGCTGTTTTAGAATACGGGAAGAATGTGCTGGGATTCGGGGAAGTCTATATCAGAACAAAATCAGAAAATCTGGTATCCTGTGCGTTTGCGGGGAAAGCGGGATTTCAGCTAATTAAAGATGGTGATATACAGTATTACAAAAGGGGATTGTAATGGCTAGGAAGAAAAACAGGAGTTAGATGGATTGAAACGTACATAAAATAATTGAGCATAACTGGGAAAAACATTGAAAGCTTTTTCCAAACCTGATATAATGCAGAAAACAAAAGAAAGGTGGTTGAATAAATGATTCAGGATATCGCACCACATATTTTAGATAATCAATACACCCCTGTTCTGCCTGACAAAGATAGTTTTCTGCTTTGTTTTCATGGAAACGAAGTTTTAATAAATCTCAGTGATGACGGAATTGTATTTCCGAGATTAAAAGATTTGGAATCTGAGCATGAGAATCTTCAGGAGGAGTGCAGGTATTTATTTACAATTGACAGCCAGAGTTTTTATCTGACAGACAACATTGTGCCAGTCCAGGGAACGGGATTCTCCATGGCGAATGTGGAGATTTTTAGAACTGCACAGCCCCAGCATCTGTCGTTTGCAGGGATTACGGCATTCCAGATATTCTCCTGGTATCAGAGCAGACGCTTCTGCGGCAGATGCGGCAAGCCTATGGAGCACCATGATAAGGAGCGCATGATGTATTGCAGTGCCTGCGGTTTACAGGAATATCCCAAACTTTCTCCCGCAGTAATTGTTGGAATTGCAGATGGCAATAAACTTCTGATGTCCAGATATTCCGGACGGAATTATAAGAAATATGCATTGATAGCTGGATTTGCTGAGGTTGGGGAAACGATTGAGGAAACCGTGAAAAGAGAAGTTATGGAAGAGGTTGGGCTTAAAGTAAAGAACATAAGATATTATAAAAGTCAGCCCTGGGCGTTCTCCAGTACGTTGCTATTGGGATTTTATGCAGACCTTGACGGTTCAGAGCATATAACGCTGGATCGAAATGAGCTGGAATTTGCGGAGTGGTTTGGCCGGGAAGAAATTCCGGAATGCGACACGTCTATCAGTCTTACCAATGAAATGATTATGAAATTCAAAAATAATGAAGTGTAAAAAGCAGGTTCTTCAAAAAATGATTGACACTTATAGATAGTTCCTGTATACTACTTACATACCAACAGTATGTATACAGGAGATGAGTAAATGGCAAGAAATAAATATCCAGAAGTAACGGTTAATCGAATATTAGATGTGGCAACCAGGTTATTTTTGGAAAAAGGATACGAGGAGACTACCATTCAGGCTATATTAGATGAATTGGGGGATTTAAGCAAAGGAGCCATCTACCATCATTTTAAGTCCAAGGAAGATATTATTGAAGCTGTTATTGATCGTATGTTTGAGGACGTGCATAAAAGTGCAATAGCAATCGTCAATGATCCCACATTAAACGGGTTACAGAAGATTCAGAAAACAATTCAAAGTTCTCTGCAGAATCCAAACCAGGAAAAAATATTGAAATCAGCACCGGATCTTATGCACAATACACGCTTTTTGTCAGCAGAAATATATGAAAGCGTCAATGTGGTTGCAAAACAGATGATTGAACCTATGTTGCGTGAGGGTATCGAAGATGGGTCGATTCACACGAAATATCCCAAACAAATGGCGGAGATGTTGATGATTCTAGCCAATATCTGGTTAAACCCGGCAGTATTTCAGGTTTCGGAGAATGAACTATATGACAAATTTTTGTTTTTAAAATATGTAGGAGAGCGTCTGGGCATTCCGGTTTTAGATGATAAGATGCTTGACAGACTACAGCTTTACCGGAGTATTATGGAAGAGAACGATTCTAAAAATTTAACATAGGATATATAGCAACTCAATAACTGTCACAAAATAGTGGCAGTATATTTTTAATCATATACATACCAAACGTCGGTATTAAAATTAAGGAGGATTTAAAATGAGTCAAAAAACAAAGTTGTTTCACCGGGACTTTACGCTGGTGGTAATCGGACAGATTATTTCTCTCTTTGGAAATGCAATTATCCGGTTTGCCCTGCCCCTTTACCTGTTAAATATTACTGGATCTGCTGCGTATTTTGGTCTTGCCAGTGCTTTGTCATTTATTCCAATGATTGTGTTGACACCTATTGGAGGGATGATTGCAGACCGGGTAAATAAACGTAATATTATGGTGGTTTTGGATTTTTCAACAGCGGCACTGATTGCTTTATTTTCCATTAGCATGGGAAGATTAAACTTGATTGTAATGCTAATTATTACACTTATGATCTTGTATGGAATACAGGGTGTTTATCAGCCTGCGGTTCAGGCAAGTATGCCTCTCTTGGCAGACGATGGACATTTACTGCAGGCGAATGCAGTGATCAACCAGGTCAGCGCCCTGTCTAATTTACTGGGACCTATCATCGGCGGTGTATTATTCGGACTGTGGGGACTGACTCCGATTTTGGTCATTGGTGGAATTTGCTTCTTCTGTTCGGCTGTTATGGAGATCTTTATCCATATTCCAAATGTAAAGACGAAAAAGGCTGCGAGCATTCTGGTATTAGTGAAAAGTGATTTTAAAGAGAGTATGACATTTATTGTAAAAGAAAATCCTATTATTTTGAAAGGAATTTTGATTGTAGCTGCATTTAATTTATTCTTGAGTTCGCTGGTGATCGTATCTATGCCGGTAATGATTACACAGACACTTGGAATGTCGGATCAGATGTACGGATACGCTCAGGGGGCTTTGGCAGCTGGCGGTTTATTTGGTGGAATCCTGACCGGAGTTCTAGCAAAAAAATAAAAAATAGAACAGACTGCATGGCTGCTCTTGGCTGCTTCGGTTATGCTGATTCCTATGGGAACGGTATTTTTAATAAATGCTTCTTCAATGTCTGCATACATGATTATAACCATATGCAGTTTTGGAATGATGGTTACGTCTACCATGTTCAGTGTGCAGATGCTGTCTTTTGTACAGGGACAGACACCGGCACACTTGATTGGAAAGGTGATTTCCTGGGTGCTGGCTCTGGCAATGTGTTCCCAGCCGGTAGGTCAGGCGATGTATGGTGCTCTTTTTGAGCGATTTAAAATGACACCACATATCATTCTTTTTGGAGCTGCTTTTATATCCATATTGATTGCATTAGCAGCAGGAAAAGTCTTCCGGACTATGGGGGCAGCCAATGGTAAACAAGGAACTGAGCAGTTTATAGCATAATAGAAGTTATTGTACCAGGTTTTGAGGCAGCTCAGGATCTGGTATTTTTTTATGCAGGAAGTGTGGGACAGTGGGTGTTACTGCGGGTGCCCTGGGGGCAAGCATAACCGGAGGAATGAATTTTCAAACATAACCCGGAAATTATGAGTTGAAATAAGTCATAAAACCTCGTATAATCAAAATTATATAAGAAATATCTATGATATAAAGTGAGGTGCCTGATGAAAGAAACAAAGGTTATTTGTTTTACGAATAATAAAGGTGGAAGCGGTAAATCTACTACCTGTTCAAATGTAGGATGCGCAATGGCAATGGCGGGCAAAAAAGTATTATTGATCGATGCAGATATGCAGCTGAATTTGTCACTGTCATTTTTTACCGAGGATGAAGTCTTAGAATTTGCAACAGGAGATAAGAATCTTTATCAGGCGATAAAGGCACAGAAGGACTTAAGTGATTACATTGTTGCTACATCATATGAGAATCTGGATTTGATTCCATCTTCCACTCTGATGAGTTCCATAGAATATGAACTGTTTACAAAATGGCAGAGAGAACTAATTCTGAAAAAATGCCTTGGGAATGTACGCACATCAGGAGTCTATGACTATATTCTGATTGATGCGCCACCTACACTTGGAGGTTGGGTAATGAACGTGCTCTGCGCATCGGATCAGGTGATTATACCGGTGGAAGCCAGTCCCTGGGGATTATTCGGTCTGGCTAATATGTTTGATTTTCTAAATGAAGTAAAACAGATTTCCACTGAACTGAAACTGATGGGTATTGTAGTCACAAAAGTAGATACCCGGAAGAATTATTTTAAACAGACACTGGAGACCTTAAAGGAGATGGAGGACATCCATTTATTTGAATCTTATATCAGAGTGGACAGTTCTATTGAATGGTCTCAGGATAACAGCGCACCGGTTGTGGCATATAAAAAGAGCAGCAGAAGTGCAAAGGAATATACAGCACTGGCAGAGGAGGTATTAGAAATTGGCAGTAGGTAGAGGAAGCATAATGAGAGCAGCAAAAGCAGGAAGTAAAAAGGAAAAAAGTATAGAGTTTATGACACAGGCAACAGAAATTCAAGTGGAGGAAAAAGGTATGGCAGAAGAAAAACAGGATGTAAAAGAAACTGCTGTGGCTCCGGCAGATGATGAGGGTACCAAGGAAGCAGCGGCAGAAGCAAAGCCGGCGGTTAATTCAGAAACGACATCAGAAACTGCAGCAGCTGAAAAGCCGGTGAAAAAAACGACCAGAAGAAAAACGGCAGCAAAGGCAGTGCCGGCAAAGAAGAAAGCAGCAGAGGTACCGAAGAAGGATGCAGCAGCCAAAACAAAGGCGCCGGCACGGGCTAAAAAGGAAACGAAAGAAATAATAAAAGAAGCGGTAGAGACTGTGGCAGCGGAACCGGTGAAAAGTGAATCCAAAAATTATGTTGGAATTAAGGATAAGATGCCGACTTACTTATTATAAGAAGTCAGGATGTTATGAAAAGTAAAGAAGAACCATTTCCGGTTCTTTTTTACTTTGGTACGGAATGGATGGAATCATTTATGCAGTTTTTGTATTAGGTATACTTTGGTGTTGATTTTTGTTGTTTTCCAGGATTAGAACTTGCGAATCCCAAATAAATGTGGTATATTAATGTTAATATGTTAACAATGACAAAAAAGTGAAAAGAAGGGACGGAAATCATGAATAGTTTTGATATTAAGACGAAGATATATTTCGGTGACAATGCCTTAGACCGTTTAACAGATATTCCATATCAGAAGATAATGATTATAACAGATCCATTTGTAGTCCAGAGCGGTATGATCGAACTGGTAACAAGACGATTGGACAAGAGTGGAAAAGAATATTCCATCTATAAGGATGTAGTGCCGGATCCACCGATTGAAAAGGTTGTACTGGGCGTGAAAGCGTTACTGGAATATCAGCCGGAAGCAATTGTTGCAGTAGGCGGCGGTTCCGCAATTGATTCAGCTAAAGGCATGCGCGAGTTTGCAACGAAGCTTGGTGCAAAAGAAGAAATGGCATTAATTGCAATTCCGACTACAAGCGGTACAGGCTCTGAAGTAACTTCTTTTTCAGTAATTTCCGACCCGGTAGAGAAGATTAAATATCCGCTGGTTTCAGACAGCCTCCTGCCAACCGAGGCAATTTTAGATGCGGAGCTCACCAGAAGTGTGCCGCCGGCAATCACAGCTGATACTGGAATGGATGTATTTACCCATGCTTTAGAAGCCTATGTGAGTACCCAAAATCAGGAATTTGCGGCAGCATTATCAGAGAAAGCAATTGAAATCTGCGGCAGCTTCTTATTACGTGCGTACCTGGATGGAAGTGATACCCATGCAAGAAAGAAAATGCATATAGCATCCTGTCTGGCAGGACTTGCATTTAACTCCGCTTCCCTTGGTATTAATCATAGCATGGCACATCAGCTGGGTGCAAGATTCCATATTCCTCATGGTCGTGCCAATGCAATGCTGCTGCCATTTATTATCCAGTATAACAGTTACATAAGCAAACACAGCAGAAGCCAGAAGGAATACCCGAAACAGGTTAAAAAATATGTAACGATAGCCAGAATCTTAGGCCTTCAGAACTTTAACACAATCACTACCATTCGAGCATTGGTAGCCTGGGTGCAGTTTATGTTAAGAGAGATGGATATTCCTCTTTGCATTGCACAGACCGGAAAATGCACAAAAGAAGAGTATTTTGCAGCAATCCCGGCTATGGCGGATGCAGCTTTAGCGGATGCCTGCACCCCAACTAATCCAAGAGTTCCAACCAAAGATGATATCATGGATATTTATGAACGCCTCTGGGATGTAAACTAAAGTCAAATATATAAATATATATAAACAGAGCCGGACAAGAGCATTTCAGACATGTGCTTGTGTCTGGCTCTGTTTTATGGAGAGAATATGAAAAAAGATGCGGGACATTATTTGACAAATCCCTGGATATTAGGGATTCTTGCTGTGATCAGCACTGCTTTGTGGGGAAGCGCATATCCCTGTGTAAAATCAGGATATGAGATCTTTCAGATTGCTGCAGAAGACATAGGATCTAAAATTTTATTTGCCGGCTATCGGTTTTTCCTTGCAGGGATCATGACATTTGCTTTTGTATGGATTTTAAAGAAGAAATTCCCGGTTCCTGCTGGGAAAATGATTCCGGGAATATTAGGGCTGGGTGTGGTGCAAACTACGATACAATACATTTTTTTCTATATTGGAGTGGCAAATACCACTGGTGTGAAGGGGTCAATTATCAGTGCTTCCAATTCCTTTTTTACGATATTGCTGGCTCACTTTTTTATGAAAAGTGAAAAGCTGAATGTGCAAAAATGTGTGGGATGTCTGCTTGGATTTGGAGGGGTGATTCTTACTAATTTTTCACTGAACGGATGGGATACATCTTTTTCTGTTCAGGGAGAAGGATTTTTGTTTATTTCTGCTCTGGCATATTCCGTAGCATCCCTGTGGTCAAAAAGGCTTGCCCAAAGAGAAGATCCTATTTTAATTACGGCACTGCAGTTGTTGTTTGGCGGGGCAGTGTTAATATTAATAGGCTGTATTAGCGGTGGCAGAATTGTAAGGGGATTCAATGGTTCGGGGATTGTACTTCTATTATATATGGCGTTTATTTCTTCAGCGGCTTTTTCCATATGGACAATTCTGCTAAAATATAACCCCGTAGGAAAGGTAGCGATCTATGGGTTCATGATTCCGGTATTCGGTGTATTCTTATCTGCAATATTCCTCAGGGAAAATGCATTTACACTGCGCAATCTGGGGGCGCTGATTCTTGTCAGTGCGGGTATTATAGTCGTGAACAGGCGTAAAAATCATATGTAAAATTATAGTGTAAATAACAGCGTAAATTATACGTAAAATTATAGTGTAAATAATAGCGTAAATCATACGTAAAATTATAGTGTAAATAATAGCGTAAATCATACGTAAAATTATAGGCGAAGTAAATATGCACAGAAGGGAGGGAACTTATGTGTTTTTCTGAATTGCAAAAAAACATTGAAATGGAGTTGCCAGACCTGTATATCTGTGCTATGATAAATACAGTATTGGAAACGGTACCGATAACGTTACCGGAACAGATAAAGAAGATTAGAGGAGGCACCACTAAATGAGAGCCAGTGGAATGTTATTACCTATAGCCAGCCTTCCATCCAAGTATGGAATAGGCACATTTTCTAAAAGCGCATATGATTTTGTTGATATACTAAAGGCGGCAGGGCAGAAGTTCTGGCAGATTCTTCCCCTTGGTCCCACGGGATATGGAGATTCCCCCTATCAGTCATTTTCCACATATGCCGGGAATCCGTATTTTATAGATTTGGACCAGTTGGTGAAAGAAGGTCTGTTAAGCGAAAAAGAATGCGAGTCTTATGACTTTGGTACCAATAGAAGACATATTGATTATGGAAAGATTTATAAGTCCCGATTTTTGATCTTACAAAAAGCATATAAGCGCTGTAAATTAGAGAACGATCCGGAATATAAGAAGTTCCTGGAAGAAAACGAAGAATGGCTGGACGATTACTGTCTTTACATGGCGGTGAAAAATCATTTTGATGGAGTCAGCTGGGATCACTGGGATGAGGATATCCGCCTTCGCAAACCGGAAGCAATGGAAAGATACCGCAAACAATATGAAGATGAGATTCATTTTTTTCGGTTTCAGCAATTTAAGTTTCAGGAGCAGTGGTATGCGTTAAAAAAGTATGCCAATCAAAATGGTGTGGAAATTATTGGCGATATCCCTATTTATGTAGCTTTTGACAGCGCAGATACCTGGGCGCGTCCGGATCTGTTCCAGTTTGATGAAGAGAACCTGCCCATTGACGTTGCCGGATGCCCTCCCGATGGATTTTCAGCAACAGGCCAGTTGTGGGGGAATCCTCTGTATAAATGGGAATATCATAAAGAAACCGGTTATGTCTGGTGGGCGAAACGTATGGAACGGTGTTTCCGTCTTTATGACATAGTGAGGGTAGATCATTTTCGGGGCTTTGATGAATACTATGCAATTCCTTATGGGAATAAGACTGCGGAAAATGGCTGCTGGAAAAAGGGTCCTGGTCTGGATCTGTTCAGGCAGTTAAGAAAACAGTTAGGGGAAATGCGGGTGATTGCGGAAGATCTGGGATACTTAACTCCAAGTGTTATAGAAATGGTTGAAGAGAGCGGATTCCCAGGCATGAAAGTGTTGGAGTTTGCATTTGATTCAAGGGAGCCCAGTAATTATCTGCCTCACAACTATGACAAGAATTGTGTTGTATATACAGGTACCCACGATAACCAGACGCTGAGAACCTGGTATTATGAAATGGCTGAGGAAGACCGGGAACTGGCAAAAGAATATATGAATCTGTATGGTAGAAACGATGAGGAGATCCAGTGGGAGTTTATCCGTCTGGCACTTTCCAGCGTAGCAATGCTGGCGGTAATACCGGTACAGGATTATCTCTATCTGGATTCAGATGCCAGAATTAATACACCGTCTACCTTAGGTGATAACTGGACCTGGCGTTTGGCAGAAGAAGATTTTCATGAAGAACTGATCAGCAGGATTAGAAAACTTTGTGCTTTATTTGGCAGAAGTGAATAAAATATCAAATTCGATCAAAAACAGCATTTTATGGATGATTTAAAGCCATAAAATGCTGTTTTTTACTGCACTGGGGCACTTACCGGAATGATCAACCGGGATATCTTAGATAAAACATAAATAAACAGGATAAAATAGAAAGTTTCCCCCATATTTCTTTCCGGGCATTTTTGCTATAATCGAACCATAAAGAAAAGCAGACAGGTGCCGCGGCCGGGCTGTAAGAAGGAAGATTTTGGAGGAAAGAATATGGATACTTTTAGTGCATCTCCGGAACGGTTGATTATTGGAGCATTGCTTGGTTTTGCGATTTTACTATTTTTAATTATTAAACTGAAGGTACAGCCTTTTGTTTCCATTATGCTGTCGGCACTGGTGATTGGTGTGGCAGTAGGTATGCCGTTTTCCATGATAACGGATACCTTATCGGAAGGCGTTGGAACTACGTTGCAGACCATTGCTATTTTAATCGGGCTGGGTTCTATGTTTGGTGCGATTCTTCAGGTCTCAGGGGGAGTAGAAGTGATTGCCCAGACCCTTTTGGACAAATTTGGGGAAAAGAAAGCAGCCTGGGCGCTTGGTGTAACCGGATTAATTGTAGGAATGCCGGTGTTTTTTGAATCAGGATTATTGATTCTGATTCCCATTGCTTTTGGGATAGCTAAGAAAACAAAACGTTCTATTTTTCATTATGCCATTCCTCTTTTGGCGGGGCTGGCTATCGGGCACGCATTTATACCGCCTACTCCGGGACCTGTGCTGGTAGCAGAAATGCTGAATGTGGAACTGAGCTATGTGATCATTCTGGGTATCATTATTGGAATTCCGGCGATGATTCTGGCGGGACCGCTGTTTGGTAAGTTTGCCGGAAATAAATATAATTTCCCGGTACCGTCCTCTTTCGAGGCTAATGACAAAAAGATAGTGGAAGGAAAGCTTCCGGGATTTGGTACAGTTGTTGCGATTATTTTACTGCCGTTATTTTTGATCATATTAAATACGCTGTCTTCCATTGTTCCGTTTATGCAGCCGCTCAAACCGGTTCTGACATTTCTTGGAACCCCGGTTATTGCCCTGTTGTTATCCACAATTGTTGCCATGGTTTTACTGGGCATGAGACATGGTTATACCAGAGAAGAATTAACGAAAATTATGACTGAGTCTCTGAGCTCCTGTGGAAATATTATCTTATTGATTGCAGGAGGGGGAATGCTACGGTTTATTTTACAAAATTCCGGAATAGGCGCCGTATTTGGAGAATTTGTAGGAGGACTTCCACTCCCGCTGGTTCTGGTAGCATTTCTGATTGCAGCAGTCGTGCGAATCTCAGTAGGTTCCGCTACGGTTTCTATGACCATGGCGGCAGGGATTATGGCGGCAATGCCTGCCGTAGCAGGACTTTCCCAGTTACAGCTGGCTACGATAACTATTGCAGTTGCCGCTGGAGCAACGGCATTCAGCCATGTTAATGATTCCGGGTTCTGGCTTTCGAAATCCCTGTTTGAGGTGGACGAGAAGACGAATCTTAAGACATGGACAATTATGGAGACAATTATCGGACTGGTGGGGATTGCAGGAGCAACGATTGTATGGTTTGTTGTATCATAGGGATT
>NZ_JAWYAJ010000521.1:0-23688 GCF_034124845.1 Robinsoniella sp. | reverse complement strand
GAAGTTCCTGTAGGAAACATTTAATAATATGAATTGGAAAATAAGAGAGGATATGACATGAAATTATCTTTTAGATGGTATGGAGAAGAAGATGGGGTTACTTTAGAAAAAATCCGCCAGATACCGGGTATGCACGCAATTGTCACCGCGGTATATGATGTTCCGGTGGGAGAGGTTTGGAGCAGGGAGAGTATACAGCGGCTGAAGATGCTGACCGAAGATGCCGGACTTCATTTTGAAGTGATTGAAAGTGTGCCTGTGCATGAAGACATTAAGCTTGGAAAACCTTCCAGAGAGCAGTACATAGAAAATTACTGTGAAAATATCAGAAGACTTGCAGAGGCGGGCATACAGTGTATCTGTTATAATTTCATGCCTGTTTTTGACTGGACCAGAACGCAGCTGGATCACAGACTTTCTGACGGTTCCACTTCCCTGGTTTATTATCAGGAACAGGTAGACCGGGTAAATCCGCTGGAAAGTGACAGTGACCTAACGCTGCCTGGATGGGATTCCAGCTATACCAGGGAAGAGTTAAAAGAAGTGGTTGCACAATATCAGGCAATGGAAGAAGATGATCTGTGGAATAATCTGCAGTATTTCCTTGAAAAAGTGATTCCGGTTGCAGCTGAGTGTAATGTTAATATGGCGATTCATGAGGATGATCCCTGCTGGAGCATTTTTGGACTGCCAAGGATTATAACCTGTGAAAAAAATCTGGATCGTTTTCTGAAGATGGTGGATGATTCTCACAATGGAATTACGCTGTGTACCGGATCTCTTGGATGCAGCAGTAAAAATGATGTAGTGCAGATGGCGGCAAAATATGCAAAAATGGGCAGGATTCATTTTGTACATGCAAGAAATGTAGCAGTTTTAGAAGAAGACAGGGGATTTGAGGAACGTGCCCATCTATCAAGCTGCGGCAGCCTGGATATGTTTGCAATATTAAAGGCATTATTTGATAATGGATTTGACGGGTATATCAGGCCGGATCACGGACGTATGATCTGGGGTGAAACCGGAAGAGCGGGCTACGGTTTATATGATCGTGCTCTGGGAGCTACTTATTTGAATGGAATATGGGAAGCCCTTGAAAAAATAAATAAATAAAAGGAGTGGAGCTGCCAGAGTGCAGTATAGATACACGAATTGCCAAGAAGAAACAGGGGACGATTTTTAAGGAAATTGTCTCCTGTTCATGTTATACTGGATTCAAATATTTTGTAGTGAATTTTAGCTTTATGGACGATTAAATCCGGAAAGAAAGGATGGAAATGAAAGCACATGGGCAGAAAACTTCTATATGGAATTGTGGCGGTTAGTTTTTGCTTGTTTATGCTGATGGCAGCCGGATGCCGTAATGCGACAGGCTCAGAACACGCTGTAGAAACAACCTGGGAAACAGACGGAGAAACAGATGGAGAAACAGAGTCTCACTATATCGCTTTCGTGCAGAAAAGTCTGAATACTTACTTTCATCGTATCGTAAATGCATCTGTACAATTTTATACACTGAAAGAGGGATGGAAATATGAATCCGCTATTGCAGACTATGACCAGACCAGACAGAACCAGCAGATGATTGACTTTTGCAGAAAGAAACCGGATGTGCTTATTACCGCTCCGATTGATAAGGAAACGATTAATCCGGCGATTGAAACGGTAAATGAAACCGGCATTCCGGTGATGCTGGTGGATACGGAATCTACTGGAGGTGAGGTGGCACTTACCGTTAATTTTGATAATTATCTGGCGGGACAGATGGCTGCCCGTGAAATCGTTCGTCTGCTCACCGAAAAGTATCAGACACCAAGGGGAGTTGTGGCACACAGCTATGGAATGACAGGAAGCAGCGCTTATACTTATCGAAAAAAAGGATTTGAAGATGAGATATCCAGATATCCTGAAATCAAATGCGTGTCCGGCAACATGAAGGGGGATGCCAAGACAGCCAGGGAATGGCTGCAGGGAGTATTGGGGAAAGGTGAAGCCATTGATGCTGTTCACTGTTCCAGTGACTATCCGGCAAGAGGGCTGGCGGAAGCGCTTCAGGAGGCAGGAAAGTGGAAAAAACAAGGAGAGCAGGGACATATTATTTTTGTGACGATTGATGGTGACCCCTATGCAGCTGACCAGATCCGGGAAGGTTATTATGATACATCTGTTGTACAGGATGCCGTGGGATATGGTAAAATTTTGGTGACGCTGCTTCGGGATTACCTGTTTCAAGGCAAGGAGATTCCAGAGGGAAGTTATTTCCTGGAGGGAACTTATTGGGAAAATTTTGAGGTGACAAAGGATGAGAGGGGGCTGCATGCTGTCGTTCCTCCATATTTAATGAACCGGGAGAATGCCCTGGACAAAAGAAACTGGAGCAATATAGCCAGAGAAGAATGGGGTTATGAATATAATTAGAAAGGGAAGCGTATGTTAATTTCAATTCGCAGCAGAGGAATACATCTGCTGAGACAATTAAAAATTAAAAAAAGGCTGGGTGTACTTTTCTTTCTGGCATCCGTAATTCCCATTGTTCTGATTGGCGGATATGAGGCTTATCGCTCTTATCAGAATATGAAAGAACTGGCGATGGATTATTCGAAAAGAATTTCGGAGATTTCAGCAGCAAACATGGAACTGCATTTCGCCAAATATGAAGAGCAGATTCAGACGATTGCGTCAAATCATTCTTTTCTTTACAGACTCCAAAATTATGAAAAGCAGGATTGGGATCAGAAAAAGGAGATTGAAAATGAAATGCGTCTGATGGTCTACAGCGTATTTGGTGAAAACCAGGAAGTGGATACGGTGGAAATGGTAAGTAAGAATGGGACCAGTTTCTATTTCCTGTCACCGGTTACCGGGCACAGTTCCAGGCTGTTAGAAGAAGTGGAGACAGACGGAGGAACTGTCTGGCGGTATGGAAAAAAAGAGGCGGGGAAGGATGAGAAAAAATATATTATTATTTCCAGGTTACTTGGAGATGGCAATAAAATTTTTGTTTCCTTAAATAAAGATTACGTAGATGAACTTTGCCAGAATCATGTAATAGGCAGCCAGTGGGTAACGGGAATCATAGACGGGGAAGGGACTGCTGTTACCAACGAAGACATTTTTAAAGAGCATCAGGGCGAAAAAGCAGGGGCGGGTAATGGGCTGAGTGATAAGATGTTTGTGATGAGCTATCCTGTTCAAAGTATGGGATGGGATATTGTGCAGGGGATTCCATACGAAGATCTGCTGGCTGGTGCAAAAAAGCAGATTCTCATAACGGCAGTGCTGGTACTGCTTCTGGCGGCGGTGGTAATTCTTCTGACCAAAATCATGTCCGAGAGTATTACAAGGCCGCTCTCCAAACTGATCACAGCAGTCCGGCAGGGAAAAACCGGAGAGCCGATCCCAGACAGCGGCAGGGATGAGTACCGGGAAGTCAAAGACGGGTTTAACCATATGAATGAAAAGAGGACGCACATGATTGCAGAGGAATATCATATGGAGCTTGAAAAAAGCCGTCTGGACAGGCTGAAAAAGGAAGCAGAGCTATCCGCACTTCAAAAACAGATCAATCCGCATTTTTTATATAATACCCTGGAAACAATTTACTGGAACGGTCAGTATGAGGGGGCAGAAGAAATCAGTGATATGGTAATCGCCATGGGAAATTATTTCCGGACCATCATCAGTAAGGGGAAAGAATATACATCAGTAAAAGAGGAAGCGGCAAGTGTAGATAATTATTTGTTTTTACAGAATATAAGGTTTGGAAACCGTCTGTTTATCCAGTGGGATTTCGAGGATGGAACCAGAGAGAGCAGAATTTTAAAGCTGGTATTGCAGCCTGTGATTGAGGATATGCTGAACCTGCTTCTGGAGATCAGAAGAGACAAAATTATGCTGCATATTGATGTATCCCAAAAAGAGGGCGATATTTTATTTACGATCTGCACAGACCAGTTGGAATATTCTGACGGAGAAGCAGATATGCTGCATATGCCTGGGTGCAAAAATGTGGATCAGAGGCTGAGGCTTTATTTTGGGGATGATTACGGCGTAAAGATTTTAGAAAATAAGGAATATAGAAAGATTAATATCTCAGAAAATCACGAATATAAGACGATAGATACTTCAGAAAATAAGCGTAACATTTCAGGATATAAGATAGAGATTTCCGTTCCCAGAAAAGAAGATCACAAGGATCCTGTTTAGGCGCAACGCAGCCGGGAAGTTGGAAAGGAGGGTTTCATGAAAGGAATAATCAGCAGACTGCGTTACATTTCTCTTGGGAGGCGGATGTACACTTTTTATATGATTCTGTGTCTGATGCCGGTTGGGATATTGCTGGGGCTGACCTGGTGGAATCAGAATTACCAGAGAGAGAGAACGGTCGAACAGTTTGAAAACATATACCTGAATCAAATTGAAACTCAGCTGGGCGCTTTTCTCAATAAATACGAAGAAGAACTGGTGCACTTATGTGAAAACAACGACTTTCAGGCTGATCTGTACCTCTATCATGAAAACACGGATTATCATACAGAAGAGGTAAAAAAAAGGGTTGCGGATATTTTAAGCAATACCTGTAAGGAAGAAGTGGTTTTTACCTATGGAGGTGTTAGATCCAGCGATGGGAAGACGCTGATTCTGGGAGGTGAAGATCTTCCAAAAGCAGATACATTTCAAGCAGTATTTCAAGAATTAATGGAAAATGCAAAAGAAAAACCGGGATGGGTAGTTACAGATGGAGGGGAGGTTTTCTGTCTGAAGACTCAGAAAATAGGAATGGCTCCCGAACGATCATTTACCGTGCTGTTAAAAAGTAATGTTGAAAAGTTAAAAGAAATATGCCAGACCCTTGGTCTGTATGAAAACCAGCAATTAAAACTGCTTAGCAACACCGGAAAAGAGCTGTTTTCCCTGGGGCCCTCAGGGGAGGAAGAATCCTGGATGAGCGAGATCAATCTTGAAAATGGATGGACGCTGAAAGTAGGGACGGGAAAGGTAAAGGGAGCACCGGCAGATATTATGGGCATCTGTCTGGCTGTGATTGTTCTGGCATGGGGAGGCATCTGCATTTACATTTTGGCAAAAAGCCTTACGGAACCGCTTCAAAAATTGTTATACAAGTTTAAAATAGCTGGAGAACAGCAGACTTATCTGGAGGATACCACATTAAGGACTGAGTTTTGTGACACCATGTCTTCGGATGAACATGGAATTTTAGATTTGGAATTTCAGCGTATGCTGGCGACACAGAAGGAGCTTACGGATAAAATGTATGTCCGAAAGATTGAAGAAGAGCGGATACAGGTAAAAATCAGGGAACTGGAGTTAAATGCAATGCAGCAGCAGATTAATCCTCATTTTTTATCCAATATTCTGGAAACAATCTATTGGATGGCGGATGAAAAAGGGTATGAACAAACGGAAGAGATGATTGCTACGTTGGGGGAATATTTTAAGCTGAGCGTTTCCTCCCAGAGCGAATATGTTCTGGTATCGGAGGAGATTGAGAATGCAAAAAGTTACTTGCGAATACTGTCGGTATTATATGAAAAACGGTTCGAAGTCCTGTGGGAGATTGATCGGGATGTTCTGCCGTGTTACACAATTAAACTGATTCTGCAGCCCATTATCGAAAATGCATTTGAGCATGGACTTTCAAAGATGAAAAGCGGGGGGAAAATAACCATACACTGTAAAACGGACAGAGATCAGATATATTTTATCATTCATAACAATGGAAAAGGAATGACAATTGAGGAACTTGACCATTTAAGAGCTTATATTAATGATGGAGAATATGATGCAAAAAAAAGTGTGGGAACAAAAAATGTAAATCTGAGAATTAAACTTTATTATGGAAACGAATATGGATTGGAATATACATCGGACCAGGATAGCGGAACGACGGCTGTAATAACAATACCGTACCGTATAAAGGAGGGAGAGGCAGTTGTATAAAGTATTATTGGTAGAGGATGAAGAGATCATCCGCAGGGGAATTAAACGGGGCGTAAAATGGGAAGAGCTGGAGTTTGAGGTTGCGGCAGAGGCACAGGACGGAGAAGAAGCACTGAACTATCTGGCGTGTACGGAAATTGATGTGGTTATGACCGATGTAAAAATGCCCGGAATGAATGGTGTGGATTTATCAAAGGAAATAAAAAAGCGGTATCCGGATATTGAAATTGTTATATTAAGTGGTTTTGCAGAATTTGAGTATGCCCGGGAGGCAGTGGCATTTGGTGCATTTGAATATATGTTAAAGCCGGTCAGGAAGCAAAAAATAGAGGAAGTATTTCTGCGCCTGCGGCAGAAGCTGGATTACAGGAAAACAGAAGAAGCAGAAATTGTGCGGCGCAGCCTGATCCTGAGCGAAGGTCTCTCTCATCTGCGTCAGGACCTGATGATTGAATTGCTGGAAGGAAAGCGCAGCGTTTATGCCAATCTGGAGGAAGAAGTGATGCGCCTGGAACTGGATTTGGTAACCAGTGATGTCACTGGAATCATATTTCGCATTGGTGTACCTGCCGCTGCGGGCGAGGGAGAAGCAAACTTAAAAGAGCAATATGCAGTGATATTTGGTGAATGTCTGCAGAAATTAGAACATTGTATTTTTGTCATACGGGATTTAGGGGAAGTGGATATTATTCTCTCCGGTTATTCCGCAGGGAAGGATGGAATTCTGTATGTGGATCAATGCACAGGTGGAATTTTTAATAAAATTGCAGAACGGATAAAAGATGAGGTTTACCAGGGGGAAGAGACAAGTATCGGAGTGGGAATTGGAATGACGTATCCATCGGTTACTCATTTATATAAGTCTTATATCCAGGCGAAAAAGGCACTTGAGAAGAACTTCTACAAGAAAGGCAGCTTCATAAATGAATTCCAGGAAAGTATTGAATATGAGTTTGAGAAACAGTGGGTGCGTGACTATCCGGTGGAAATGAACCGTATTTTAAATCAGGTACTGGAAGGGGATGTTCAAGGGACGAATGAGAGCATTCGCCAGATGTTTTGCAGCTTTGAAGAAAAAAGGCTCAATTCAGAAATGATTAAAAATTATTGCTACGTACTGGGAATCATGTTAAAAAATGCAGCTTATGGCGTCATAAAGGAGCGTCAGACAGAAGAATTGGAAGACGGTGCATTTGAAGAGCGCATAAAGACCATGTTTACCATAGATGAATTAGAAGCGCTGATGCAAAGAGTATTCCACGGGATGGCGGAATTGGTCAGGGACAGCGGTGGGGTAGAGCCGGTTAAGAAAAATCAAATGATACTGCAGGCGAAGGAGTATATCCGTAATAATTATAACAAGAAGGTTTCGATGGATGATCTGTGCCGGGAACTTTATCTGTCTCCAACTTATTTTTCCTATATGTTTAAGAAGGAAACGGGTGAGAATTATATGGAATATCTGCAGAAAATCCGCATGGAAGAAGCTAAGCATCTTCTTAAGACGACGAATCAAAAGGTGTATGAAATTGTAGAACAGGTAGGATATAGTGATTATAAATATTTTACCGTGCAGTTTAAGAAGTATGCGGGAATGTCTCCAAAGGAATACCGGACCAGAGGATAGTTTTTCATTGAGTTTTCCATTGTGTCTTATTTTTCTTGAATTTTTATTCATCAGTTGATATACTTTTACTATCAGATATCGGGAAGAGGAAAACCAATGGAATCAATTACGATTAAGGATATAGCAAAATTATGTGGTGTTGGTGTGAGTACTGTGTCAAGGGCGATGAATAATCATCCGGATATTAATGAAGAGACTAAGCAGAAAATCATGGAAGTAATTAAAGATTATCATTACGTGCCCAACAACAGCGCCAGGAATCTAAAAAGGGCAGATGCCAAGGCAATCGCAGTATTAATCAAGGGAATTACAAATCCGTTTTTCAGCAAGATGATCAAGGTTTTTGAGCAGGAGATTCAGGAAAAGAAATATACGTTTGTGCTTCAGCATGTGGATGACCACCAGGATGAGGTGGATGTTGCAATCCGTCTGGAGAAGGAGAAAAGGCTGAACGGAATTGTATTTTTGGGCGGTCACTTTTCCCACTCTCAGGAGAAGCTGGAGCAGATTCCAGTACCTTTTGTGCTCAGCACCATTGGACTGCGGGATCAGTCCGGAAGTGAAAAATATTCCAGCGTCTATGTAGATGATGTAGAGGAAAGTGCCAAGATGGTTCGTTATTTGATTGGTCAGGGGCACCGCAAAATTGCAATCATTGCTTCCGGCGAAGATGATGAGAGTATAGGAAGACTTCGTCTGGAAGGGTATAAAAGAGCGCTGGAGGAAAACGGAATTGCATATGACGAATCCTATGTTGCCCGGATGAAAGATGATGTGGACAGCTATTCCATGGAAAATGGCTATGCGGTAACCAGGGAACTTTTGGAATCCGGGAAGGATTTCACTGCTGTCTTTGCCATTTCCGACAGTATTGCCATTGGATGCTGCAAAGCTATATTTGACGCCGGAAAAAGCGTGCCGGAGCACTATTCGGTGGCTGGATTTGATGGTCTGGAGATGGCGGCTTACTATCACCCGTCTATTACAACGATCCGTCAGCCGGTAGAGGAGATGGCAGAAGCTACGATTAAGATGCTGTTTGATGTGATTTTAAATGGTGCAAAGGAACGGCAGAGGGTATTTGAAGGTGAACTGATTGAGGGCAAGTCGGTAAAAAAGATATAACGGAAATGTAATTATAAATAATTTTGATAATAGGTAAGAAATACCGGTGTCGGTTAATTGTGACGGCGGTAATCATGACGGGAGTATAATAGAGAGTGGGATAAAGTCGTCCGAGCTTATCCGCGCTCCTTTTATACTCTTTTTGTGGTTACTTTAGATTAAAGTGTACGGAAATGTATGAGTTCCAAAATATCTTTTTGGATTTTAGCATCTGTGATGTCCAAAAACAGCCATTTTCCGCCATTAAAGAACTTTGTATTTTCATATGCTTCCTGAACTTCACGGCAGCAGGTCCGGATGAAAAATTCTATTTCCACCTGTTGACGTTCACTGGCTATGACCAGAATTTTAAAACAGCCTTCCTGAGGATAAATTGTACATAAATTTTTACCTTTTTTCCGGTATTTTATATTCCAGCCCTTTAAGGAACAGCCGCTGTATTCTATTTTGGGAAGGGCTTTATATGTTTCAGTCAAACAGGCGTGCATCTGGTTTCACAGCGGATTCTGGATATATACACCGATTTGTTCAAAATCAGGCATAGTGGTTTTCGGATATAATGTATCCCAGGTCATAAGTGATACCTCCTGACTAATTCTTGTTTACAGAACATGAAAAACCGATTATACCATAGAAGGGATTGGGATGCTATTCCTACAATGCTTTTTTATTTTAGAAAGATTACAGAATCATTTTAGAAATTCTCATCCCGAAAGTCCTTGTAAAAATTCACTAAATCATATACAATATACAAAGATTAGAATTGTTAACAATGAAACTAAAACAGGTGACAATATGGGAATTATAAAAGCAAGCAAGCTTGTATATGAATATTTTAAATATGGTGAAGATGGAAATGTGGAATCTACCCAGAGAGCGATTGATCATGTGGATCTGGATGTAAAAAAAGGGGATTTTATTGCAATACTGGGACATAACGGTTCCGGAAAATCTACCCTGGCAAAACATCTGAATGCCATCCTGATACCTACGGAAGGGACGCTTTATGTAGATGGGATGGATACCCGGGATGATAATAAGGTATGGGAGATCCGTCAGACGGCAGGAATGGTCTTCCAGAATCCGGATAATCAGATTATCGGAACCGTAGTGGAAGAAGACGTAGGTTTTGGACCGGAAAATATGGGAGTGGAATCCAAAGAAATCTGGGAACGTGTGGAGGAAAGTCTGAAAGCGGTAGGGATGTGGGAATATCGGGAAGCTTCTCCCAACAAGCTCTCCGGCGGTCAAAAGCAGCGTGTTGCCATTGCAGGTGTGGTGGCTATGCATCCGAAGTGTATTGTCCTGGATGAGCCAACCGCAATGTTAGATCCAACCGGTAGAAAAGAAGTCATCCGTACCATACGGGCATTAAACCAGGTAGAAGAGGTAACGGTAATTCTCATTACCCATTATATGGAAGAAGTAATTCATGCTGATAAGGTAATTGTAATGGATGAGGGAAAGGTTGTCATGCAGGGAACACCCCGGGAGATATTTTCCCAGGTTGACACTTTAAAAAAATATCGTCTGGATGTACCCCAGGTAACACTGCTGGCGCATGAATTAAGAAAGTCAGGCGCAGATCTGCCGGAAGGCATTTTAAGTGTAGATGAGTTGGTGAATGAACTATGTCAATGAAAATAGAAAATTTAAGTTATGTGTACAGTGAAGGAACAGCATTTGAAAAGAAAGCTCTGGATCAAATTAATCTGGAGATCCCAGATGATCAATTTATTGGAATTATTGGCCATACCGGTTCCGGTAAATCAACACTGATCCAGCATTTAAATGGTCTTGTGAAAGGAACCTCCGGTAAAATTTATTACGATGGGGAGGATATTTATCAGGATGGATTTGATATGCGCAGCCTCAGAAATCAGGTAGGACTGGTATTTCAGTATCCGGAGCACCAGTTATTTGAAATTGATGTGTTTACGGATGTCTGCTTTGGTCCCAAAAATCAGGGATTGTCAAAGGAAGAAACGGAAGCGCGGGCATTAGAGGCACTTCGGCAGGTAGGTCTCAAGGAAAAATATTATAAGAAATCTCCGTTTGAGCTGTCCGGCGGACAAAAGAGAAGAGTAGCCATTGCCGGAATTCTTGCAATGCAGCCGAAAATGCTGATTTTAGACGAGCCCACCGCAGGGCTGGATCCCAAAGGCAGGGATGATATTCTGGATCAGATTGCAAAACTTCACAGGGAGCGGAAAATAACAGTTGTACTGGTATCACATAGTATGGAAGATGTTGCAAGGTATGTAGAGCGGATTATCGTTATGAACAAAGGAAAGATCATGTTTGATGACAAGCCAAAGCATGTGTTCCAGCACTATAAAGAGTTGGAAGCAATTGGTTTGGCTGCGCCGCAGGTCACTTATGCCGTAAAGGCCCTGGAAAGCAAAGGATGGAAGATAGATACCAGCGCTACCACGGTTGAAGAGGCAAGGGATGCTATCTTAAAAGCCATGAAAGGCAGAAGTATGCTTTAGAGCGTGTTTGAAAATTCATTCCCGCAAACTGTGACATACAGCTGTCAGAAAGCAATTTTAAAACACGCTCTAGTACCTGTTGCCAGAAAATTGAGAAATGGAAAGGAAGCCAGTATTACAGGAGATCCTGTGATATGCAATGGTTATAAATATGATAAGAGATATTACATTAGGACAATATTATCCGGTGAAATCTCCCATTCACCGTCTTGACCCCAGGACTAAATTAGTTGGTACAATTGTATTTATCGTATCGTTATTTATTGTACGGTCGTTTATTGCTTATGCATTTGCTGCCGTCTGCCTGGGTGTCGTGATTAAGATGTCAAAAGTACCTTTTAAATTCATGATAAAAGGGCTGAAGACCATTATGATCCTGCTCATGATCACGGTTGTTTTTAATCTGTTCCTGACGGGAGGAACCCCGGTTCTGACAATATGGAAGTTTACGATTACCCGGGAGGGAATCGAAACGGCAGTCTTTATGGCACTTCGTCTGGCATTTCTGATTATCGGATCTTCTGTCATGACGTTGACCACCACGCCGAACCAATTGACAGACGGTATGGAAAAAGGACTGCGTCCCCTGAATAAACTGCGTGTACCGGTACATGAAGTAGCTATGATGATGTCCATCGCCCTTCGGTTTATTCCGATTTTGTTAGAAGAAACGGATAAAATTATGAAAGCTCAGATGGCCAGGGGAGCTGATTTTGAAAATGGGAATCTGATACAAAAGGCAAAGAACCTGGTACCGCTGCTGGTACCGCTGTTCATCTCTGCATTTCGCAGGGCGAATGATCTGGCAATGGCTATGGAAGCCCGGGGTTATCATGGTGGTGAAGGAAGAACGAAGATGAAACCTCTGGTTTATAAGAAGCAGGATTATGCAGCATATATCTGCCTCCTGGTTTATCTGGCAGGGATGATATTAATAAAATTGTATGTAAAGATGTAAATCCTGGAGTTCTGTAAAAAAGTAGTGTATAAAAAGTAGTCTGTAAAAAGGTGTGTGACATGAAACGAGTAAAATTAGTAGTTGCTTACGACGGCACAAATTACTGCGGCTGGCAGGTTCAGCCCAATGGAAATACGATTGAGGATGAATTGAATCGTCATCTTTCCGAACTGCTGCAAGAAGAAATTAAGGTGATCGGTGCCAGCAGGACAGATGCCGGGGTACACGCCCTGGGAAATGTAGCTGTGTTTGATACAATGGCGAGAATGCCGGCAGATAAGATTTCTTATGCCATGAATACCAGGCTCCCGGCAGATATCCGCATCCAGGAATCCAGCGAGGTATCCGAAGATTTTCATCCGAGATTCTGCAAAACAGTGAAGACATATGAGTATAAAATTTTGAATAAACGTTTTCAGGATCCAGTTCGCCGCCTGTATTCCCTGTTCTATTATATTCCCCTGGATGTGAAGCGCATGCAAAAAGCGGCTGCTTATATGATTGGGGAACACGATTTTGCAGGACTTTGTACTCACAAACCGGAAATCACAAATACGGTAAGAACCATCTATTCACTGGATATTGACAAAAAGGATGACCTGATTACAATCCGTGTCAGGGGTAACGGATTCTTGTATAATATGATTCGGATTATCGCAGGTACGCTTATCCGGGTAGGGAATGGAAGCTTTGAACCGGAGTATATAATGGAGATTTTAGAAGGCAGAGATCGGAAAAAAGCAGGTGAAACAGCAAGGCCGGAAGGGTTGACGCTGGTAAAAATAGAATATAAAGATAAAGAGTGATGTTTAAAAAAATAAAAAAACATCACTCTTTTTCTATTGACAAAGAAAATATCTTATGTTAAAGTATGAATATCTTACAAATATAAATTCTGGCATTCGCCAAAGATTTTCCCATTTTTTAAAACAGTATTAAGGATTACCATGATAGAACATCTCTGACTTTATTTAGGGATTCTCTATAGAAAAATATGGAAAGGAGGAATATGCCTATGAAAGCATTTCTGGAGGAATACGGTATCATCATAATTGTTGCAATTATTGCATTGATTATGGTTTTACTGGCAACCCCATTAGGTCATTATATCGGTGAAGCAGTCGCAGCCACCGTTACAAATTTCATTACCAAATCCGGTATCACAAGTCCACCTCAAATTACAATGCCCTGGTAGTACAGGAGAATGCAGGGACTGTAACAAGTTCCTGCAAAAAGAAAGGAGAATGCAGTATTAATCTTAAAGATGATTTTTGGACTTTTAAAGAAGAAAATTATGGACCTTTCTTAAAGTATGTCAAGGATGACCTGGTAACGGACATTAATTATAATGGCAGAGATACCTGGATAGATCACCTGGAAAAGGGGCGGTTCCTTGCAAAAGACATAGAAGTAACACCGGATTTTATTAATCAGTTCAGTATGCGTCTGTCCAATGCGGTCAGCGCAAACTTTAATAAAAATGAAAATCTGCTGGAGGCAGAAACAAAAACACTGCGGATATCAATTATACATGAAAGCGTAGCAAGTACGGGCAGATCAGTATCCATCCGGAAAACAGATCCCTGCCGTCGGCTCACCGAGCCGTTAATGCAGAAGTGCGGCTATTGTTCCGGAGAAATGATGGCATTTTTAGAAAATGCCGTAAAAGCCCATATGAATATTATTATGTGCGGATTGCCGGGATCGGGAAAGACGGAATTACTCAAATATCTCACCAGATTTGTACCCGACAATGAAAGAGTCATCACGATTGAGGACAATCTGGAGATACACTATGCAGACATTAATCCCGGAAAGGATGCAGTGGAATTGAAAGTAAATGAAAAACTATTTGACTATACAAAGGCAATAAAAGCATGTCTGCGTCAAAATCCAAAGTGGATTATGCTTTCAGAAGCCAGATCGACAGAAGTAAAATATCTGCTGGAGGCAATGAGTACGGGTACCCATTGTCTGACGACTTTGCATACGGATGATGTTCGCAAAGTCCCGGATAGAATCCAAAATATGATGAAGGATTCCTTTTCGGCAAACCGCATGGAAAATGATATCTATTCCTTTGTGAATGTAGGTGTTTTATTGAAAAAGCGAATTAACAGTGCAGGAGTAATCCAGCGGTTTATAGAGCAAATCGGTATCTATAACAGAAATGAAGGCAAAGGGGTGAATGAAATAATGATGCTTGCTGAAAATGGCGGTATGACACAGCGCGGACTTCCTCAGAATATTGAGAAGAAATTCCTACAGGACAACATCCATAATCCCTTCCGGGTAACGGGGAGGTATGAAGATTGGCAATGAGTAGAAAAAGAAAACCAGGCATCTTTAACTGGTTAAGTCCCAGAAATCTGGTGTATGAAGTAAACCGGTATGGGTATCATTTTTCCTTGCTGGGTTTTTGGAAATTTTATCTGCTGGCACTGGTCAGTATTTTTATCATAAGTATCATCTATCAATTACAACTGCCTTATATTCTGGCGGTATCGATTTTTTCTCTGTTCTTATCCCCTTTTATCATTTTGAATACGTATCAGAATATGTACCAGCAGAAACGGTTTCTGGATGTAACCAATTATCTGGAGCAGCTTCTGTATTCCTTTCGTAAAGGACCTAAGATACTCACATCATTACAGGATACACTGGCTGTATTTCCAGAAGGGCAGATGCATGATCATATTCTGAAGGTCATGGATGCCATTCAAAATAAACCCATTGGAGAAGGTGGAGATTTATACCGGGATGCATTTTTGGAGATGGAAGAGTCTTATGGCTGCCGCAGGATGCGTCAGGCACATGAATTTTTAATAAAGGTAGAGAATTTTGGCGGCGAGTTTAACGGTGCAATTGATATCTTACTGGAAGACCGCAGAATGTGGATAGAAAGAGTCTATGAACTGGAAAAGAATCGAAGTAATCTCAAAGTAAAGATTACGATTTCCCTGGCACTTTCCTTTTTGATCTGCGGACTGACGATGTTCATGCTGCCAAAGGACTTTCAGACGCTTGGTAACGGGTTATCCCAGGCAGCAACCATGTCTTTGATGATCAGTAATATTATTATCTGGTATATGGGGCAGAAGAAGCTCAGTGTGGACTGGTTAAACGACCTGGAAGAAAACTGTGAAGAGATCCAAAGATGTTATGATCGGGTTATGAAGCAAAATCCCAAAAAAGAAAGACAAAAATCCTTTTTCATGGCTGGAATCTGCCTGATAATCTGTGCAGCCGGAACCATTCTTCAAAATATTCCGGTTACGGTCATTGGGGCATCGGCTGTTATATATGCGCTGATGCAGCCCGGAATGGGACTTAAGATGGCGAAAAAAAGGATGGTTAGGGAAGTGGATAAGGCATTTCCGATCTGGATTATGGAGATGTCACTGCTGCTGCAAACAGACAATCCCCAGGTAGCGCTGACAAAGTCTGTTGACAGGGCGCCCTATGTGCTCAGAGAAGATTTGCGTAAGCTAGTAGATAATATAGAAAAAAATCCTGCAGCCATTGAACCATATCTGGGATTTATGTCCGGATTTGATTTGCCGGATGTGCAGTCTGTACTTCGGATGCTGTATTCCATGTCTGAATCCGGCTTGGAAGATTTTAAAAATCAGATTATATTTCTGGTGGAGCGTAATAACCGGCTCTTGGATAAGTCGGAAAGAATCATAAATGAAGATAAGACAGCAGGGACAGGAATGCTGGTGCTAATTCCAATGGTAACCGGATCCCTGAAAATGATGACAGACCTGGGAGTCTTTCTGATATCCTTACTGAATTTGACCCAGGGAATGTAGAGGAGGGGTAAAATGAAAGCAGTTTTAGAAGAGTATGCCTACGTAATAATCGGAATTATTTTGGCGGGGCTGATATTAATGTTTTTATTCAGTGGTTTAAAAGAAGGTGGATTTTTAGAAGTATTGGCAAGAAGATTTTCAAGTATGGTATTCGGCATAGCCATATAAGAGCAATGATAAGCGGGAGGTTGTGAGATGAAGGTTTTTATTCAGGAGTATGGAAAAGTAATCATAATAGCCATAATCGGGGTGATCTGTATGATGATATTACTGTTTCATGGAGCGTTTATGGATATGGTGGACCGTCTGAAGCCTGCTAATCCAAATGTTCGAAACGAAGAAACAAAATATAAACTTACCAGTCTGTCAAAAAGAGAAAAACCAAAGTTTGTTTTTGGTTCGCCCCAGTTAAAGCTGGGGGATAAAATATTTATTCGTGATTTGGTATTAAGGGTTGCGGATGCAGATGGTAATGATCTGAAAGAGAATATCCGTTACTACCTGGAGGATGGGACACAGGTATCATCCGATTACGAAATACGGGCAGTCCAGTTTGGAACGATGTCTTTTCTGTTTCACGCAGAGGATTCACAGGGACTTACAACGGATAAAAAATTCGCTGTAGCAATAGTAAACAATTTGGATAGTCCGGAAGCATCAAAGCTTTTGGAAGAATGGGATATTGGAAAAGTACCTCAGACGGTAATGGCAAAGATTTTTGAGTATGATGATCAGACATCAGGAAATCCAGGAAAGCGGTATGCCCTTACCATTGATGGAGAAGGAGCGGTAAAGGAATATGGTAGTGCTGGCCAGATACCATGGCTGAAAGATTATGCAGATAAAATAACGGAATGTGAAATTGCCGATACTGTCCGGACAGAAAATGTCAGTTACTGGTTCAGCGGGTGTTCCAGACTGGAAATGATACCTAAGTTTCATGGAGTCCGCAGAATGCAGGGAACTTTTCAGAACTGTGTATCCATTCGATATGGTTTTATTGAAAATACCGTGGAAGATATCAGTCAGGCTTTTAAAGGCTGTTCTGAAATGACTGGAATGGGACCTGTTTTTTCCTCTGTCAGCAGGATGGATGAAGCCTTTTCGGGATGTGTAAAGCTGCGGGGAGAATTATTTATTCAAGCAGATCCTATCAGCTATCTGGACTGTCTGGAGCTGACAGCAAGCCAGACAGGCGGTGTTTCTCTGAAAATCTATGGGGCAGATGAAACTAATAGTTCTACCTTAAAAGAAATGGTAATTCAGGAAAATATAAAACAGAATGGCTCTCATGTGAGGTATATGGGAATAAAAAGCTAGTACTGCATTGCACAAATAACTATGAATATAGCACCCGCTATCTCCGCCAGGTGCACGTCTGTGAAGCTAATCGTAGCCAACTACGCCGTCGCTTCGCAGACGCACACCTGACGCAGATATCAGACACTCTATTCACAGCTATTTACGCAATGCTGTACTAGATATCCAGTTACCGGCAGAGATGACAAAAAAATTTTAGATGGGGGTACGGGGATTTATGAAGGATATCTTAGAGGAATATGGACAGTCAGCGGCAATTGTTATAATCGGTTTGTCTCTGGTAAAAATTTTGTGGGCAGTGATGCGGGCATTGTCGTTCTAAATAAAAAATGAGGGAGAAAAGATGAAAGGAATTGTTGAATTTTTTATAATTATCATTACATTTGCACTACTTGCCATATCAGGAACTGCGTATATTACGGCGTCTATCAATACGGCAAATGCAAGAGACTATCACGCATCAATTATAAATGAGCTGGAAGCCAGTAATTTTAATCAGGAAGTAATCGAAAGCTTATATACCGATGCGGCAGATAAAGGATATGTTCTCGAACCAATACTTCCCTATGAAATACAAGATCATAAGAAAACAGCCGAAGTGGTTCTGAACTATAACTATGATATCGGAATTTTAAATATCACAAAGGAACAACATACAATACGTGGCTATGCAAGATAGGGGAGGATTATATGAAAGCAGGCATCATAGCATTTATCAGCATTCTGGTATTACTTTTGACAGGAAGCATTATTTATACAGTTTCCGGCAGAAATATCAGAAAATCAGAGCTGGAAAAAAGTCTTTCAAATGCAATTGAACAGACAATGGAAGTAAAATATCTGGATCATACATATCCAATCAGGGATCAGAATGAGCTGATTGCAGATCTAACCGGGAATTTATTTGCACAAATAGCCAGCGATGCAGATATAGAAATTCGTGTTAAAACAATAGACTTTGAAAATGGGTGTATGGATGTGGAAGCCATAGAACACTTTAAATATTTTACAGGAAAGGTTGGGGAAATTGCAGTCAGAAAAACAGTGATTTTCGAGCAGTTTCAGGATCCAAATGACAAATTTTATCGGGTTACATTTCTAAATAAAGACGGAACATTGTTTCGGCAGCTCCAGGTCTACCATGAGGGGCGGCTGACAGCACCACAACCGGAACCGGATAATTTAATCAGGTGGGAATTAACAGGGGATAGTGCATGGGATGGTGATTTCGGTAAAATTCTTGTAACTGAGGATATGACATTTCGTGCAGTATGCAGATAGGGGGTAATAGATAATGAAAATTAAACCAGGGAGAAGGATGATCGCAACCATATTAGCCCTTGCTTTGTGTCTGCCGGACATAGCTTATGGGGTGGATAAAAGAGTACCGGGTGTTAAGACTGGATCAAAGGAGTCAGTTGGGATCACAGATGCAAAAGCACAAAGTAATGCAGTAGAAGATTTTGCAAGCGTGTATGGAGTGAACAAGGCGGGCAATTCAAAAGAGGATAACAAAGAAGAACCGGGAACAAACGAGCAGGGCATTACAGAAGAGCATACGCATACCATTGGAGAGCCGGGAACGAATGTGCAGGGCAATACAGAAGAGCATACCATTGGAGAGCCAGGAACGAATGCGCAGAGCAATACAGAAGAGCATACCATTGGAGAGCCAGAGACGAACGCGCAGAGCAGTACAGAAGAGCATCCAGGGGGAAAGCTAGAGACGAATGCGCAGAGCAATACAGAAGAGCATCCCGGAGGAGAGTCAGAAACGAATGCGGAAAGTAATACAGAAGAATTAACTGGTGAGACAGGGATACAAGGGGAAGGGAATTCAGAGCAATCCGTTAGCCAGACAGATCTTCATGAAGAAAATAAGACAGAAAAACATCCCGCTGTTGAGTCAGAACCTAATGAGGAAAGCAAAATACAAGACACTTCTAATGCTGAACAAGCCGAAAAAATAATTTTCAAATTTTCAGAATATGTAAGTGGTGAATTCCTGGACGGAGTACTAACGATCACCGGAAAGGGCGAAATACCGGATTTATCTATGTATGAGGATAATCCCCTTAATGATATACAAACGAAAATTGAATCTATTATTATAGATGAGGGGATTACGGTTATTGGTAATTATACATTTCGTAACTGCCGTAATGCAGAAACACTGAAGTTGCCGGTTTCTTTAAAAACCATAGGGAAATATGCTTTTGCTGAGAATTACTGCCTTTCTAAAATACAACTGCCGGACAACCTCCAAATTATAAAAGAAGGAGCGTTTAGCAAGGACATAAACCTAAAAATAGAGAACTTCCCTGATACTTTGCAGCAAATTGAATCATATGCATTTTTTAATTGTTTTAAGATCAGGAAAAAAGATGCAGAGTTAAAAAAAATTAAGATAAACGAAGATGCATTTTTCCAGTATCCGCGTTATGTGAATCTTGAAATACAATCATACAGGAAAACCAATGACAGTGGTGAACCAAACTTTGTTGGAGGCCTTTATTATAATGCCTACCAAATGACACAGGAATTACAAGAGGCTGAATTACAGAAACTTCTGGAAAAACGAAGTGGTAGTTCCGGAAAATCAGGAGAGAGATACAAGGATCTGAAAAGCTATTATGATGATATCATACAGCAAAATTATCCGGATGCAAAAATAAAATATTCGGTTTCGGTAGTCGATAAAAAGGCTGGTTTAAAAAAGACGATATCACCTTTTGCGGCATCAACCAGAAATGCATCCAACCAGGCAGAGCTTGAAACTGCGATTAAACAATCCGGCAGTGGTGATGTTATTAATATTACAAAAAATATGACCCTTAAAAATGTTGTTATCACAAATAAAAATATCACGATCAGAGCATCCGGCGGCAATCGCACAATTACACCTGCCAATGGGAATAATGTAACTGCATTTATCTTAAACGGTAACAGCAAGGTCACTTTTGCAGCAACAGGAACCCATACGGCATCCAATGGATCGGCAGCAGCTAATAAACTTTATATTGGTGCAAGTGCCACAAAGGGAACCGGTAATTGTATAAATTCCAGCAATATCATTGTGCAGGGCACAGCAAGAGTTACAATAAACGGCAATGTACTTGTGCGGAACAGCCGTTATCATACTGTTTATGGAGATCCAAATACCACTATCGTATTAAATGGCGGAAGTCTTATGAATACAGCAGAGGTTACAGCAGTGAATGGCGGGGGAAATACATTTGGAATTGGATCTTACGGAACCATTTTGATAAAAAGCGGGAAAATTTACTGTGAGAGTACAAAGCGGAAAATGCAGTATGGACAGGGAGTACATTCCAATGGCGGTACGATAGAAGTTACCGGAGGCAGTATTTATAACTGCAACGTAGGTGTGGGGGTAAATCATGGAAACGGTGCAAATGGAGGGAATAAAGAGGATGCATATGCAACCTTCAGTGGAGGATTTATCTATAATAATGATATTGGAATACAGATCAATAATTCTATAGCGGATATTAATTCCGTATATGTAGGTTTGACTTCGTATACAAATGCGGATACTTATCAAGTTTCTTCTAATACAACTTATGGAATATCTATTTCCGGCAAGTCAGATGTATGGATGGAGTCAGCAGGGAGGATTTACCATACCGGAAATGAGGGCATACACAATGAAGGATCACTGGACATTACAAGCAATACAAATGGAAATAGAACAAAAATATGGGGAAATGCAGGGTATGGCATCCGCAATACAGCAACCGGTTATGTATACCTTTATGGAGTTAATATTGATGGTGCCAAGACGGGCGTGTTAAATGAGAATACCAGAAAAGACAGCTGCAATATAGAAAATTCACCTTTCTCAACGAAAGGCACCGTAATTCAAAACTGTACCTTAAGGGGTGTTCAAAATAATGGGAACATGTCTATCGTTACGGTAGATTATGGGCTTGGAAACAGGATAGAAATTATAAATAACGGAGGAGGTGATAAGGGTGGAGGAATTTATAATAATACCGGAAGGACCTGCCTGATAGATGCGCAAAGCAGTGATGCAGACTCAATCCGTATTAACGCTAACAAAGGAAATTATGGAGGAGGAATTTATAATGATGGAACGGTAACCCTGAAAGGAACGGTATCTGTCTCCGGAAATACAGCGTCATCCAGTGGCGGAGCTATCTATAACAATCAAAACTTAATTATAAACAACGGAAGGATCTTAAATAATACTGCAGCAACTTATGGCGGAGGTATTATGAATAAAAACACCTTAACAGTTACCGGAGGTGAAATTACAGGTAACCGTGCAGTGGCTAACAGCGGCGGCGGCATATGCAACGATGGAGGTACACAGGGCGTTGCCACTGTATTAACTATATCGAATGGTAAAATATATAATAATACTTCAGGCAAAGGATCCGGAATTGAACAGCATGGGGCATATAATCCGAAAATGACTGTAAAGGGCGGGTGGATATATGGCAATGCTGGCGGCTACGGAATACATAATGAAGCGGGAACTGTAGAAATAAAGGATGGCGCTGGTATGGGATTTTCATCCTGGACGAATAGCACCGTCTTTACATCCAGTAATAATGGAGAAGGAAATATATATAATAAGGGAAATCTGTCAGTTCAGGGAAACGCAAATGCATGGATTTGCCTGGCAAGTACGACTAATTTTAATATAAATAATGTGGGGACTTGTACCATTAATTCATCAGGAAACTATCCTGTTATAACAGGGAAATCTACACATGCAGTAGATAATTCGGGGCAAATGACGATAGCTAAAGTCCTGATTTTGAATGCACAAGCTGGAATTTACAATAGCAGGAATATAAATATCAACGGTGGAGGGATTTACGGCTGTACTGCTTATGGCATATATAATACCGTTACCGGAAATGTAATTATGGGAAATGCAGATATTCATGATAATTACAATTATGGTACGGGGGCAGGAGTCTATAACCTTGGAACCTATACCATGTCATCCGGATATATACGAAATAATACATCATCAGGTGGCGGAGGTGTGCAAAACAACGGGATATTTAATTTAAAAGGCGGTGAGATTAAAGACAATATATCAGGCAGATTAGGTGGTGGTGTCAGGAATGATGGGACATTTACTATGGCCGGTGGAGGCATTAATGGAAATACAGCAGCCAGTGGCGGCGGCGGAATCTTTAGCGGAAGAAATAATGATCTGATCATTTCCGGAGGTATTATTAAAAATAATAAGGTTTCATCCGGGAATGGAGGTGGAATCTATACGGATACCCATAATGCCAAAATATTAAGTCTCACTAATACTACGATAACAGGAAATACAGCCACAGGCGGAAACGGCGGCGGGATATATTATAATGCCAGCGTTACATTAGAAAGCAATAATATTAGCAGTAATTCAGCTGTAACCGGCGGAGGCATTGCCTTTGGGGGAAGTGAAAATACATTGAAATCCGGTTCCGTGGCTAATAATACGGCAACATCCTGGGGAGGAGGCATCCAGGTATTGTCAGGCTGTTCACTGGTTCTAAATGAGGCCTCAATTTATGGAAATACCGCACCCAATGATGGTGGTATCAACAATGATGGAATCATTCGCATGACGGGAGGAACGATCCACAGTAATAAATGTAAAGCTGGAAATACCGGAGGAGGCATTAGGCTGGGAAATGCATCTGCGTATTTTACAATGACCGGCGGCAGAATCTATGGAAATCAAGGATATGGCATAGTAAACACATTAGGTACTGTAGATATCGAAAATGCGCCGTCTGTGGGTAATAAGTGGTCTTTCATCGGATTCGAAAAATTTGAAAATGCAGGTAGCGGACTTACACAGGCACAGTCGGAATCCAATCAAAATTCGAATGGTGCCATATACAATGCAGACCGACTAAATATAAAAGGTAAAACCCGAATATACAGCGAAACTGCTTATGGAATTAATAACCAGGGTAAACTCAACATGTATAACGGAGCAGATTGTATCCTATTTGGTAATTCTGATTTTGGAATATATAATGGGAGAGCCGGGATATTGACAATTGGTAGTGAAAATCAGGTCTGGTTTGCAAAAACAGGGTTGAAAAATGAAGGAACTGCAACTTTGAGTGGTGGTACGCTTACAGAAAATTCAAAAAGGGGATTGGAGAATACAGGAACCTTTCATCTGTATGCCGGAAATATCTCTAATAATGGTAAACAAATCACAAACAAATTCTTTCCAGATGGTTTCAAGGGATCTGACGAGATGGGAAATAGTATATATCAGAATGGTATTTTAAACGTAAAGGGCAATCCCAAAGTGTCTCAGGACATTTTTTTAACAACAAATCATTTTATTACAGTGGTTGATACCTGTGAATCGGATTT
>NZ_JAWYAJ010000520.1:0-15415 GCF_034124845.1 Robinsoniella sp. | reverse complement strand
GCTTGTGAGCATGATTTAGTATGCTGATATATCAAGAACGAAAGATATATTTAGGTGGATGGATAGTACTGTGAGATTAAATTAAATATGCTTTTTATTTATAGCACTAACATACGCAGATAACCATAAAAACGGGTAGGAGGTAGATAAAATAATTATCAACCTCCTACCCGTTTTTCTTAATAACATGTATGTTATGACTATAAATATATAGTAAGACTAAACCGATTGCTGGCGAACACCAAGCTATCGTCATTGATAAAAGGTCACCAATTCTTTAATGATATAAGAGAAATTCAGAATAATGATCTTCGTTTTTGTTTTTTTTCATAAAGGATTTTGGAACTTGTCAAAAAAGATTTGATCAGTACATCTTACCTATCTCGTTCAGATAATCCGCAATATTCTTGCGGACGTTCTCTGGTGCAATGCACACACAATCGTCTCCAAATCCAAGCAGGAAGCGATAGCCTCTCGCATCATCTGTAAGTGAAATTTGCACAGTATGCCAAGTCCCATTCTCTTCGGTAAAAATATTAGCTCCAAACAACTCCTCCAACCGCTCCACGGCATTCCCCTTTACCCGAACCGTCACCATCACAATGTTTTCATCTTGAAAGTTTGGATGAACCTTATCTTCAGGGTGATAATTTCGGACTACAAACCCGGTGTCAGATAAAATAACCTCTTGCATCCGTGAGAGTTTAAACAGGCGAAAGTCTTGCCGCTCCAGTGAGTATCCGTCCAGATACCACCGCATCCCCTTGAGTAAAAGACGGTAAGGTTCCACCGTTCGTCTGCTTTTTTGTCTCTGCCGATCTGTGTACGCAAACTGCAACAGGCGGCTTTGTTCCATTGCCTGCTGAATGGTTTGGAATGTTTCGATACAGCCGGAGTTCCCCAACCACGGCGTCATGTCGATGACCAGTCGCCCTGCCCGCAACTCAATTTCCCGCCGTTGTTTCTCCGGAATCAGTCCCTTTACCTTAGCAAGTGCGTTCACCACCTCCCGCCCGGGCAGGGAGGATTGTATACAGCCCAGTCCCATGAGCAGTGTGGTCACATCGGCAGTGGAGAACAGCCGTTTTTCCAATTTATAGTTCTCCATAATTCCGACACCACCATGCAGTCCCGGGTAGGAAACGATAGGAATACCAGCCTGATTAATGGTTTCCAAGTCACGGCTAATGGTGCGTGGTGACACCTCGCAAATTTCTGCCAGCTCCGGGATGCTTGCTTTCTGGCGTTCCAATAAAATCATAATTATAGAAATCATTCTGTCAATTTTCATCTGATTCACCTCCAATTTAATTTTATTATAACACAAAACCATGACATATAGCTGTCATGGTTCATCCTGTATACTGAAATTATCTTAAAAATAAGGAGGAAAACAATATGAGTATTTATTACATGGGAAGTGTAGAGAAGCTGCCGCTGGAGGCAAGAGCAGAGGTGGAGCAATATCTGAGGCTGGGTGTACCTAACTTTAAAGCAACAGGCAGTATACCGGAATGTCAATGTGTCACCCTGGGAACAGTACAAGAGGGAAAAAGTCACCTAACCGTCATCAGTCTTTTGCCGTCGCCCAGTCTAAAATCGCTGTATATGCAAGTGAACCGCCAGAGCCAAAAGGTGAAAAATCTCCTTTCCTGTGACAAAGCGGAAATTGCTATTACCAATGGAATGGGGTATTTGATACTAGATTGTACAACAGAAGTTGTGACGGACGAACAGCTTAAAGCCGAAAAATGGGAGGATTGGATGACACAGTACCATCCCAAGGGATCCGACTCTCCTGATTATGTTTTGCTGCAATTTGTGCCGCAAAACCTCCGTGCGATGATATAGGAGTGGTGTACAGGAGCGCATCGAGGCAACCTTCGAGCGAGCGGCAGATTTTTTTACCGTAGATGAGTTCCCAAAGGACGTTACCTACCCTTTTCTGGTATAACGGGGTAGGTCAGACTGTAGACAACCAGACTCCTATGGAGGCGATTATCGCTCAGTCTGAATTGACATTATCCACAACAGGTATTACACTGTAAATATGTTAGAAACTTAACCTGCATTTTAAAATGCAGGACAGGATGGAATAGGAGCAGTGTAAATGAATTATAAAATGATCATTCAATATGACGGCACCCGGTATGATGGGTGGCAGAAACAGGGGAATACCGATAATACAATACAGGGGAAACTGGAGGCTGTTTTATCCAAAATGGCGGGTATGCCGATAGAAGTACAGGGGGCAGGAAGAACGGATGCAGGGGTACATGCTCTTGGACAGACCGCTAATTTCCATCTTCCAAAGGGATGCGTGTTAACCGAAGATATCAGAGATTATCTGAATAAATATCTGCCGGAGGATATAGGCATCCTGGAAGTGGAAGAAGCGGAGGAACGGTTTCACAGCCGTTTAAATGCCAGGGAGAAGGTATACCGTTACCGGATTTCCACCAGTTCTCTGAAAAATGTATTTGAACGGAAATATATTTACCTTCTAGGTGAGCACCTGAATGTAAGAGCTATGGAGGAAGCAGCAGATGAATTAATTGGAACGCATGATTTCAAGAGCTTCTGCTCGAATAAAAGAATGAAAAAATCTTCCGTCCGGAAATTAAATAAGATAGAAATTACGGAACTGGAAGGTGAGCTGCAAATTACTTATACAGGCGAGGGCTTTTTGTACAATATGGTGCGGATTATGACCGGAACGCTGATTGAAGTGGGGCAGGGGAAACGTTTACCAAAAGAGATGCAGGAGATCCTAGAGGGGAAAGACCGCACGCTGGCAGGAATTACGGCACCTGCCAGAGGGCTGTGTCTGGTTGAAGTGTTGTACTAAAGGGTTATTTGGGAACAATTGCTTCCTGGGTTTTGTGAACGTGGATGATATTCATGGTACTCCATTGCTGAAAGGTGCGAAAAAACGTATTTTGATAATGGCTAGCCGAATAGATAAAATAAACGTCTATTAGCATGATCAAGACGAATAAAAGAATAGAGAAATATTTTACGAAAATTGATGTAAAATAAGATTTTTTAAAATATCTTATTCTTTTTTCTATATTGGATTTATGACTGCACAATGCCGTTGTAATAAAGAATCTCTGTTTAAATTGTATTGAGTAACGAAATATGGTTGTGAAATATTCTTTATTTGAAAATATATGATGTTGATGTTTACAGGCATATTCATCACAGCTATACTCACCCCATGTATCTAATTGTTTAGAAAGATATAGGAAAAAAGGATTCATCCAGAAGATACCGTTCAGTATTATTAACAGATATTTAAATAACAGATCTTTTCTGTAGATATGGATAAATTCATGAAGCATAATAATATATAGCTCTTTGTCTGATGTAATGTTTTCAGGGAGAATAACTTTCGGTTTTATCCCACCTATTACTATTGGAATGGTTATGTTACAATTTGAATAGAGGTTTACGGATTTGCTAAAATTGAAGTCACATTTAATTCTAGATAGTATTTTCATATAACGAGGATCTAAAATATAAGCATTATAAAAAGAAATTTTTCTTTTAAATTTAATGATTTTAACGAGAGTAATCAATATAAAAATTATAATTCCAAATGCCCAAATGCTTACTATAACAAATGAAATTTGATATAAGATCAAGTTTGTTATACTTACGTCTTGAAGGGGTTTAGCTTTATATGTTGAAAAATGCAGGAATTGAAAACCTATTATTGAGATTAATAAAAAAATAATTAAGGTTTTTAGACTATTAAAACAAAAAGTAGAGGAAATCTTATTATGAAATATTTTATGATAGATAGCCCAAAATAAACAGGATGCGGCTATTAATAAATTTACTGATATTAAAAAATAAAATAGATCAATTATCCAATTCATCTAGTATCCTTTCGATTTTTTCACTCTGAGATAGACTAAGTTTTTCCTGGTCACATAAAGCAGATATTAAATTTTTCACTGAGCCATTACACCAAAAGTTCACCGTATTATTAATTTCATTTAATTTATAGCTATCTTCCGTAACGATTGCACGATAATAAAAATACCGCCCTTTTCTATAAGAGTCTGCAACGCCTTTTTCTATTAAATGAGAAAGAAAGGTAGACACAGTTTGACGTTTCCAGCGTTTATTGTATTTTTCTTCAATAAGTGGTAATATTTCTGAAAGTAACAGATCATGGTCAGCCTGCCATAAGATCTTCATAATCTCTAACTCACTTTTCGTTAACTCGTGTAATTCTTCCATTGATTCCTTGCCTTTCATAAATCTAACGTATTTTAAAATTATAATAATATGTTCACTGAGAATAGTCAACTAGAAATAAAGTAGATGAAAAGTAAATATTCAATATATTTAACATTTTTTATTTTGTTGTATATTAGAATTTATTGTTGTTTTTTGTATAAATATGGTTCAGTAACATTTTTATAACAAATTTTTCTATAAATTGAAAATAATAGATAATAATCATTGACTTGAAAGTATATTTGTGATACTATACGACTATAAAGATAGTCGACTATTATTATAGTATAAAAGATTAAGATTTAATAATTTCATCCAAGGCACAATTTACATGAAAGTAGCTTTTGTTTTGCGATAAAAGTCAAAATTAAAGGAGATAAATGATGAGGAAAAAGAAGAAAATAAAAGGAATATCATTATTATTAACATTAGTTCTTTTAATGACTTTTTCGATGAATGCATTTGCATCGGAAAAGTTTGGAAAGATAGATGAAGAACAGATTGTTTTTAAAGATTTGAATCTGAATCCGGTGCAAGAATACACAGGAATTGATAAAAGAGGAGAAGCGTACACGGTTAAAATAGAACCTTCTTCAGCAAGAGCTACGAATGCATGGAAAATTTCCTATACAGCAGTTTTATTTAACTGTTGGTTCACCGTTCAATTAACGAATAATAAGGTAACTACCGTATGGGATGAAGGCTATACAACAATTGGGTGCAATGTTACAAGTGAAAGTCTTACAAAAACTTCTACATATGGACAGTATAGACTAGGGGTACAGTCTTGGGATGGAGTTATTTCTTTTTCAGGGTATTTAAGAGCTACGGCTACTGGAAGTGGAAATGATGTAACAATAACAAATACATTTTAAAATTATAATTTGAGGGAAAATTATTGACTATTCTAATTGCAGTTTGGGGCATCGTAAAGCTTTTATTATTGATCTATATAATTTATTTGTTAAGAAAGTGTCTTACAAATAAAAAGTAGATAAACAAAAGAGGAAAGGGCTGTCGAGATATAAGTTAGTCCGAAGAACAGGGGAGGAATAACTCGTATAAGTAGTTATTCCTCCCCTGTGACAGTACTTCGTGTTCGGATAGTATAGTCTAATTATCAAACAGTTGGTGAATGCATGCCAGCAGTTCCCGGTTCTTTTCTGCCGACATAAAACAAAAACGAAAATACTGATTTCCAAGAAACGGAAATGTGGAACAATCCCGGATCATCAGACCTTTGCGAATGGCATACTCAAAGACATCCTTTGAGGTTATGCCATTTTTTAATATCCGTACCAGAATAAAGTTCGCCGTGGGAGGATAAGCTTTTATGCCTTCTATAAGAGAAAGCTCATGTACAATAAAGTCCCGTTCTGAAAAAATAAGTTGCTTTGTGGCTGAAATATATTCCGTATCAGAAAACATCAGCTTTCCCGCAGCTTCTGCCAGGCTGTTGATGGTCCAGGGATTTTTCTTTTTATTTACTTCTTTGATCAGATCCAGATTGCCTGTTATGGCATAGCCGAGACGGAGCCCGGGTGCTGCGAAAAATTTGGAAATTCCTCTTAAGATTACAATGTTATTATAATAATCGGTTAGAGGAACACTGGTGATCTCCAGATGTTCCGGGACAAATTCCACATATGTTTCATCCACCATTACAAAAATATCGTTCTGTTTACAACAGTCTAAAATTTTACGCATATCATTACGGCAGATGGAAGTAGATGTGGGATTATTGGGATTGCAAAGGACAAGCAGGTCAATTTGCTCATTTAATCTGCTCATCAGGTCTTCTGCCTGCATCTGAAAATCATGGGTTTCTTTTAGCGGATAGTATAAGGAAACCCCGCCGTCCAGAGAAATTTCCCTTTCATATTCAGAATAAGTGGGACCCAGAATCATTGTTTTTTTGGGGTGCCGTATCTGAATCATCAGAGATATTAATTCTGTAGAACCATTTCCAACGATAATATGATCCGGATCGCATCCCGCATAGGTGCCGATGGACCTGCGAAGGGCGGTATATTCCCGATCGGGATAGGTGGTAATTACATCGATATGGGCAGCCAGAGTCTGACGCAGCTTGGGCGAAACACCCAGAGGGTTTACGTTGGCACTGAAGCTGGTGATTTTTTCTTTTTTGATGCCATAGGCAAGTTCAATTGCTTCTAAATCACTTCCGTGAAAATGGTCAGCAGGGGTTATCATAATGTTCATCCTTTCCGTTGGTACTGTAAAATTCTGTGTGGTAAATCAATATCCAAGATTTTCTCCAATTAGTATGACTTTAATACGTCCTTTAAAACGGTTATAGCGGATGATCAGTGTCTGGCTGCAGATACATTCTTTTGCAGTACAATCAGAACAGACACCAGTCAGTCCGCAGGGGGTCTTCATATTCAGACGCATGGCATTCGGAGGTGCGGCACTGGTATGTATGCGCTCCAGGGCAGCAGCTTCATCTTTTGCCACCTTATTCATGCCTGCCAGTAAAATGACATGGTCAGGACCATAAGTAAGAGCAGCAACCCGGTTGCCGGTACCGTCGATGTTCACCAGCTTGCCGTCCAGCGTAATGGCATTGGTACTCATAAAATAATAATCTGCACACAAAGCCTGGTGGTACATGGCTTTGGTTTCCTCCGGTGTGGAAGCCTGCGAGCGATCGATGAGTGTCAGACCCGAAGCGGCGTTAAGTGCATCCATCATGCCGCATTCATTCAGTGTCATAGAGCCGCCCCAGGATACAACTGCGGAATCCGGTAAGAAACTCATGGCTTTTTCAACAGCACTTTTGCTGTCCGGGCAGTAATAACCCTCCATATTTCGTTTTTCCAGGTTTTTAATGATGACGGATGCCTGCTTTTCATAAAATTCTTGCATTGGTGTCATGGCTATAAAGCTCCTTTCCTGTAATGGTAAATGTGAATAAATCTGTAATTATTTATTCCAGCGGGCAACGAGCCAAACGGACACGCTGGCGCGTCCATTTGGCGACTGCCGCGAGGGTTAAAAACCTCGCGGCTCCCAGAGGGGATTTTAACTACTGCATATCCCATAATTATATGTTATGATAAGACTTATATAAATTATACGGTGGGAGCAGCACCTTGTAAAGAAGTTGTTAATAAGATTTGTTAGAAAGCATGAGAAAACATGTCTTTGAAAAAGAAGTTGAAATTAACGGAAACACAAAGTATAATGTACACAGAGACAATTTTGCAGGGACAGCCGTTTAAACGGCTGTTTTGTGTGCAAAAGAAGAAATTAGGAAGGAAGCCACATAAAAATGAAGAAAATTCTTGATATGATCACTGATGAAATGACAGGTGCTTTTACCGAAGCAGGGTACGACGCATCTTATGCCAAAGTAACCATTTCAAACCGCCCGGATCTTTGCGAGTATCAGTGTAACGGAGCAATGGCAGCTGCCAAAGTATATAAGAAGGCACCCATTATGATTGCCAATGCAGTTGTTGAAAAACTGGAACAAAGTGAGGTCTTCGAAGAAGTAAATGCAGTAAATCCGGGGTTTATTAATTTAAAATTGAAAAAAGATTATCTGGCTGATTATCTGAGAGGAATGCAGGCGGATGAACATTTATCCATAGAGAAGACAAAGGAACCCAAGAAAATTATTATTGATTACGGCGGTCCCAATGTTGCAAAACCTCTTCATGTAGGCCATCTGCGTTCTGCGATTATCGGAGAAAGCATTAAACGTATGGGAAGATTTCTGGGACATGAGATGATCGGAGATGTACATCTGGGGGACTGGGGTCTTCAAATGGGACTTATCATAACAGAATTGAAAAAGAGAAAACCGGAACTGGTTTATTTTGATGAAAGTTATACCGGAGAATATCCTGCGGATGCGCCGTTTACCATTTCCGAACTGGAAGAAATTTATCCTGCGGCAAGTGCGTATTCCAAAGAACACCCGGAATACAAAGAAGAAGCGATGCAGGCAACTTATCTGCTTCAACAGGGACATCGGGGCTATCAGGGCATTTTAAAACATATTCTGGAGGTTTCCGTAACGGATTTAAAGAGAAATTATGAGCATTTAGATGTTCATTTTGATTTATGGAAAGGGGAGTCTGATGCCCAGCCTTATATTCCGGACATGGTTCAGTATATGAAAGACAATGGATATGCCCATCTGGATGACGGTGCGCTGGTAGTAGATGTGAAGGAAGAAACGGACACCAAAGAAATACCGCCATGTATGATTTTAAAATCAGATGGAGCTTCTCTTTATAATACCACCGATCTGGCTACGATTGTAGAGCGTATGAAGCTGTATCATCCGGATCATATTATTTATGTAGTGGACAAGCGTCAGGAACTATATTTTACACAGGTATTTCGCTGTGCAAGAAAGACAAAGCTTATCCAGGATGACACGGACCTGACTTTTGTAGGTTTTGGTACTATGAACGGCAAAGATGGCAAGCCTTTTAAGACCCGTGAAGGCGGCGTTATGAGACTGGAAAATCTGATTACCAGCATCAATGACGAGATGTTCCGCAAAATTACAGAAAATCACGAAATCGATCCGGAAGAGGCTAGAAAAACAGCGAAAATTGTTGGACTGTCCGCGGTGAAATACGGAGATTTATCCAACCAGGCTTCAAAGGATTATGTGTTTGATGTAGATCGATTTACTTCTTTTGAAGGAAATACAGGTCCCTATATTCTCTATACCATTGTCCGCATAAAATCAATTTTGAATAAATATCAGGAAAACGGCGGAAAATTAGGGGAGTATGCAATCGGGGATCCTGTGAGTGACAGTGAAAAAACTCTGATGCTGGAATTATCCAAATTTAACAATGTAATGGAAAATGCATTTGAGGAAATTGCACCTCATAAAATCTGTTCTTATATCTATGATCTGGCAAATGCGTTTAACCGCTTTTACCATGAGACTAAAATCTTGTCAGAACAGGATGAGAAACAAAAAGGAAGCTATATCCAGCTGCTTCTGCTGGCAAGGGATGTGCTGGAAAGCTGTATTGATGTCTTGGGATTTTCTGCGCCTGAGAGAATGTAATAATCAAGGTGTGTCTTTTGCGGCTTGATAAAAGATAAGAGGAAAGTGCAGTGGTTTTGTAATCTCAAAACTGCTGTACTTTTTAATTAAGGGAGAATTTCCTCATGATCCCAAAATAAAGTTATGTAAACTTTGTGCAAACTGCCACTGGACAAATTCATTTATTTGTAGTAGAATAACAAAATCTAATCGCGGTTCTATACCGCATCATGTAATTCGGTAACGTTTCGTTATATTTCCATTTTAGCAGTACAAATTGAATAAAGGAGATGAGGAAGACTGGAGATTGGGGCTTTAGTTGACGGCAAATACAGGATCTTAAAACCACTGGGGGCCGGAGGTGAGGGAAGTGTTTTTTTGGCGTTGAACGAAAATGCATATAAGTTTTGGGCGATAAAAATTGTGACGAAGAGCAGAGACAGCGGGGAACTGGAATTGTGGAAACATTTTTCACATCCCAATTTGCCGGAGGTTGTAGATGTAATCGTAACAGAAACTGAGATTCTGATTGTCATGGACTATATTGAGGGGAGGAATGCAGCAAAGATTTTAAAGGAGCAGGGGAAAGTAAAACCGCGCCAGGCTGTCATTTGGGGGATACAGATATGCAGGGTTTTGCATTATTTACATAGTCAGGATCCCCCTGTAGTCTATGGGGATTTGAAGCCAGAGAATATGATTTGCCGGCCTGACGGAAGTATGGTGTTGATTGATTTTGGCACAGTGTCCCCCTTTGTAAGAGGAAGAAGTTTTTCCGGAGGTCATTATGGAACTAAAGGGTATGCGGCGCCGGAGCAATATGACGGTGCCTGTATCGTGGACACCCGGGCAGATGTATATAGTCTAGGTGTTACTCTACTGCAATTTGTTACCGGAAAGCAGCCCTTTATTGGGGCTGGCAGGGAGGAAGAAATAGCGTGTCCCGAATACTATGGATTAAAAAAAATAATCTGCAGATGTCTCAAATCAGACAGAAGGCAGAGGTACTCAGGGATAGAATTCTGTGAAAGGGCGCTTAGGAGAATCTTGTGGCAGAGAAAAGCCAGGTTCTTTTTAATGATTGCGGCGCTTTTGGTTATATTTGCTGCAGGAATCCGGGTTAGACAGGGACAGGGCACGTTTATCCGGGAGCAGTCCTATGAATCATATCTAAAAGATGCAAAATTTAATATCTATGAAGAGCAGCTAAAAAACTGCCGGTCAGCAATATTCTTAAATCCCGTTCGGGAAGAAGCATACCAGCAACTAATTGAAATATTTTTGGAAGACGGATCAATGTCAGAAGAGGAAGATATCTTTTTAAGAAAAATGTTAAAAGAAAAGTCTGAGGGAGATACCAAAAGCCACGAAGAGGTATTGCGTACAGATGAAGAAGCATTTCTTCGGGTCTCTTATGAGATAGGTATGGCGTATTGGTATTATTTTGATGGAGATGGCGGAAAATCATATGCTGCCAGATGGTTTTTACATATAGCAGAGGCAGTGAAGAATACCGGGATTACAGAAAACCAGAGAAAAAGAGCGGCTGTATTAGCTAAGATGGGAGGGTATTATGGCAAAATCCGTACCCTGAGAGACGATACTCAAAACAGCTTCTATCTGGCATTTTGGAAGGATCTGATGGAGCTTTATGATATTCAGGAATCAGTTCCGGAGAGTGAAAAAATAGTTTTGCTGCTGTGGGAGGAAATTTCCGGACAGATCTATTATTTTGCAGATCGATTTTGCCGTGCAGGATTAGAGAGAGATGATTTAGATTCTGTATTGTTGGAAATTGAAGAAAAGGTGCTGAAGGAGGAAAGGTTTGGGGAAAGCAGAGAGTTAGTGGAATTAAAACAGGATATTTTAAAGAATATTGAACTGGCAATGGATAGCGTTGCGAGAATCTATAATAATTATAAAAAAGGAGGGAATGAATGAGATTTCTAAAAATAGGTTTTGTACTTAGCATGATTTTTCTGTTGCAGACTGGAACTAAAATGGAGGGGGTTATAAATCCAATTAATCACATGAAACTGGTGCAAAGCCAATCAGTAAGCAAAGGGGAAAACCAGCCGGAAAGCCAATCGGGAGGTAAATGGGGAAGCCGGTCGGAAAGCCAATCGGGATGCAGATGGGAGAGCCAGTCTGAAAGTCAATCAAGACGTAAATGTGAGGACCAGTCCGAAAGTCAATCAGTAAGCAATTGGGAAAAACAGTCCGAAAGTCAATTGGAATGTTTGTCGGAGAGCCAGTCCGACAGCGAGTCCGAAAGTCAATCGGAACTTCAAACCGAAACAGAAACCGAAACAGAAACAGACTCAGAATCCGAGCCACAAACAGAGTCAGAAACCGAAACCCAGACTGAGACGGAAACAGAAACTGAATTGCCGCGTGAGGTTATCGTGGAGAATATAAGGACGGTTTATCCGGGTGACAGCAGAGAATATGATGATACTAATGATGTGGAATTAAAAGCAGATGTGAGGGGGCTTCCGGCAGAGATGCAGGTTTTAATATCCGGTAAATCAGAGTACAGAAGAGTTGGTATCTGGAAAGTAGATGTTTCCTGTGAACTGACGGGCAAGGATGCTGAAAACTACAGGTTAAAAGTGGAGAAATCCAATATAAAAGTACATATTATTCCCAGAGTATTGAATATCCGGATTGCCCCAGGAAGAAAACCCTATTTTTCAGATAACAGTATGCAGCTGCTGGAGTTTGATGAGAGGAAGGATGAAATTGTAAAGGTAAGTGGGTTTATGAAAAATGGAAGACCGGTAAAAGAATATCCGAAAGGATTTCAAAAACCGGAAATCACTATAGATGAGCGGGTGTTAAAGCAAGACAGCCCCATGTATGAACAGGGATCACTTAAAAAATATGCCAGGGCATTGGTTGTGAAAAGGGATAAGAAAGGAAATATTACAGGCAATACAACGGACAACTATTGTTATAATCTGCTAAGAGATTCCCAGCTTTATCACCCCGGTAGTATTACGCTGGTGAAAACGAAGGTGAGTGAAACAGATGATTATCAGGTTATTCCGGAATCACAGGAAGGATATCTTAGAAATAACCATGGCAAAATAATTGTAAAAAAAGGGATGCGCCTTAAGATCGTGCCACACAAAAAGTCAGGATATAATCAGACAATTATAAGTAAGGAGCTAATGGAAGATGGTACTTTTTTCTTTGTACTGGAAAATAGAGATGAAGCAGGCACATTATTAGCACAGTCGGAAAAACAGACTGTAGCTTATGAAGTTGACGATTTACCCCCAGCCGGCTTGGGGATATTAGCAAACGAAAAAATACTTTCCGGCGGTATGAATGAAACAACGTTTTATCATAACAGTGTCTTGGTAAAATTTACGGGATATTCCGATAGCCAAGCCGGTATAAGATCTGTGATGTATTGGATTCGGGAGATTCAAGATGGAGATGTCCAGCCAATATCTGCAATTAAAGCAGGCTATGAAAACCAGAAAAATTTATGGAGATCAGGAACCAGCACGGAAGTAAAAAAAGAGGGAGCCTATCAGGTATTTGCCAGGGTGGAAGATCAGGTGGGAAATGCAGCTTACTTTGGAGGAAATACCATTGTAATTGATAAGACAACCCCAAGGATTACCGTAGAGGGCGTGACAGATCAGAGTGCAAATAATGGAAGTTTAAAGCTGCGTATCCTGTGTGAAGATAATTATTACTGGAAAGACAGCCTGGAAGCAACGCTCATCGGAGACAGAAACGGAGAAAAGAAGTTAAAGTACGAGAGAAAGAAAACAGATAAAGGGGAACAGTTAATCTTTGAAGCCATACCGGAGAAGAAGGAATGGGATGACTATTATGTACTTTACCTGTCAGCGGGAGATCAGGCGGGAAATATAGCAACACATGAGATTCATTTCTCGGTAAATCGATTTGGATCCGTCTATGGACTGGGAAAAGAAACCAGGAAACAAATAGATCATTATTACAGCAATAAAGCATTTGATGTAGAAATAAGGGAAATCAACCTGCACAGTTTAAAGGAGGCCCAGCTGACGGTTACACGAGATGGAGAACTGCGAATATTAAGCCCGGACAGAGATTACGCTGTGACAAAAACAGAAGGAAAGAACGGATATAAAGAGTACCGCTATCTGATACCAGCGAGATGTTTTGAAGATGAGGGGGCATACGCTGTTTCTTTAAATTCAAAAGATGAGGCAGGTAATGAAGGGGATCATAAACTTCAGAAAAAATATATCGAGTTTGTGATTGATAAGACTCCTCCATCTATCATGATTGCCGGTCTGGATGATAAATCATTCTATCCGGAAAAGGACAGATCAGTGGTGGTAGATTCCAGGGATAATACGGAGCTGAAGGAGCAGATGGTTTATCTGGATGGAGCCTTAATCAAAAGCAGTACGAATCAGGAAACTTCTTTTACGATTCTGCAGAAAGACCAGTGGCGGGAGATGGAGGTTTGGGCTGTGGATCAGGCAGGAAATGAAGCAAAAAGAAAGATCACTTTTTGCATCAGTAAATCAGAAAAGGGGATTCTTGCAATTCCAATGTCCCCGGAATATTTGAAAGAAAAGAATTACTTCACGAAAGGAGACCGTGATCAAGTGGACAAAGAGACTTTTACGATACCAGAGGTGATAAATGGAGAAAGGCAGATAGGAGAAGATAGAAATAGGGAGACTGAAGCTAATCAATTTGTGGAGAATGAGGAAAAAAGGGCTGATAAGAAAGGTGGTGCAGGGTATATTCCTTTTGGAATAAAAGCACTAATGGTAATGACCGGAGCTTGTATTGGAGTTTTTTCTTATACAAGATGGGGAAGAAGACGTTCAAAAGAATAGACTTTTTATGGATGGTATGCTATTATTTTCTTCAAGAGGTGAGAATAAAATGCATGACGAAAGAAAAAAGGTCGTTAAAAAGATACTAACGGCAGCTGGGGTTGTAGTCGGTACCTGTGCGATATCTGCAGGATCATTTTTTCTGGTAGATTCAGGACTGGCATTTTTAAATACAAAAATAGAAAAAAATAATGTTGCAGAAAAGACATCTGAGATGCAGCAAACGAATAGTGATAAGGAAACCGAGCTGATCACTAAAACCAAAGATTCTTTTATCGTACCGGAAAAAAAGAGTACGGAAAAAGAAACAGATAAGAAAACCGATGGGGATCAGACTGGTCAAGAGAATTCCGGCACCGGAAGTGAGAATACCGGAGGATCCCAAAGTGCTGGAAATTCGGACAATAATGGTGGCAGCAGTTCTTCCGGTAATAGTTCCAACGGTTCTGATTATAATGGAAATACAAATTATGATGGGAATTCAGATGCAAGCGGAGGAACAGACGGAAACGGAGATTCACAGAATGGAAATTGGGTAAATCCGCCTGCAAGTACCCCCCAGACGGAGGCGCCGCAAACCAATCAGCCCCAGACGGATCCACCCCAGACAGAAGCCCCACAGACGAATCCGCCCCAGACAGATCCACCCCAGACGGAACCGCCGCAGACAGAGCCGCCCCAGACAGAGGCACCACCGGCAGCCTGGGATGATACCTATTTCTTCCCGGATACTGCAACGAGATATATAACGGAAAACGAACTGCATAATATGACTGACCGGGAAATTGCAATAGCCAGAAATGAAATCTTTGCGCGCCATGGCAGGAAATTTACGAAACAGGAATGGATTGATTACTTCAGTACAAAAACCTGGTATGTACCTACATATGATCCGGAAACTTTTGACTCTATGGACTTACTGAATGATTTTGAAAAGAAAAATCTGAAAGTAATTCTTGCTTATGAAGAAAAGAGATAGAGGAGGAAAAGTAATGGACAAGCAGCAGCAGTACAAATGGCGGAAGCATCGTAAGAATAAAAGAATACTTACAGCCTGGTTTGTTTGTGCCGGTGTTTTATCAGCGGCAGGTGCATTTGTTTACCAGGGAACGTATGACAGCAATCCCCAGAAAAGTGCAGAGCGTTACATTAAAAATGAAAAAAATATTGATGAGTATACTTTGCAGTCCGGAGACCGCAATTTAAGTGAAGACGGGAAAATGGTACAGACTTTTAACTTTACTTATACGCCCAAAGACAGTAAAGA
>NZ_JAWYAJ010000519.1:0-15346 GCF_034124845.1 Robinsoniella sp. | reverse complement strand
TACCGCTTCCACCAGGTATCTTTACAAAATCTTCACCTTCTGCATTAACGCTGTACCACAATTCATATCCTAAAATACGCCCATTCAATGCATTTTCCTCTTGACGTGGAACATATTCAAGCTTTCCTACATCATAAATACTGCCCAGGTCAATAGTTATACTATTATTAATATCATTTGAAATGTCGGGTTTTGGATCATGGCTGTAAGCGCTATGCCACCTGGATGATTCATTTCCGTCTACAGCATTTCCTGCTGGCCCGTCAGCACCACTCTTTTCTTCACTGTCAGCCACCGCTGTCATTTGTGATGAGGGGATTCTTTTCTCCTCAACAACATTAACTATGCATGTATCTTTAATCTCCGTTCCTTCTAAAGTTGCTGTTATAGTTGCTGTTCCTTTCTGTTTACCAGTTATGGTACCATTATTATCTACTAATGCTACCGGCACATTATCAGATTCCCAGATGATTTTTTTATCCGAGTTGCTGACAACATTAATTTTTACGCTATCATTCAGAGGAACATCTACACTTGTTTCTTCTATATTTATAACATCTGGAAGTTCCCCAGCGGGTTTCAAATCATATTGTTTGCCTGCCACTGTTGCAAATGTATAAATATCACCCAGACTATTTGTTTTTTTAGTCGTTTCTACTTCTTTGCCATCTGCATAAACTTTTAATTCCAAACCTTCTGCCTGCCATGGGTTTAACACCGAACAGTCAGTACCTTTTTCGCTATAAATACTGGCATGAATAGTCTGACCAAATGTATTTTGTTCGCCGCTCACGGTAAACGCACCGTAAGCCCTGAGATCTTTAAAGGAAGCTGACTGCGTTTCATACCAGGTAGGAAAAAAGTTGATAAATCCTTCATGACTCTGCATCAAACATTCCATAATTGCACTGGAGAACAGGGAACCACCGATATCTCCTACCGTGTTATTTGGGCGCATTCCCATCCAGTCACCCATTTTGCTGTCTACATAACCCTTCTTCATAGCATTTAACCATACATCAGGGTTATAACCAACTCTTGCAGCCGTCATTGCTGCTCTAGTCTGTTTGTCACTAGTACCAAACTCCTGTTTCTTCTCCAGCCAAGTCAATATTTTATCTTTTTCTTCCTGTGAGGAAGACGGTCCTACCAAATCATAAAACGCAAATCCATACACATTGAAACAGGAATGAGTAGTATCATTATCTCTTTCCTCATCTTCTCTGTAATATGCTTTACCATCAATTGTTTTTGTGGGATATGGTGCTAAATGTGTATATACTTCATTCCATTCTGCACGTTTTTCTGCATCCAATCCCCTTTCTTCACTGATTTCAATTGCATTTTTAAGAATATAGGCAGCTCCCGCCAGATCTAACGTCGCATTTTTATGGGCTTTTGTATCTTCATAAGTAGCACCATATATGTTATATTGACTGCCGTCTTTTTCTGCATAATCCACCCAAAAATCTGCTGTATCTCGTAATTTGGGGTAAAGATTTTCATTCAAATAATCTTCATCTAATGTAGATTTGTAATATGTTATCATCGGTTGAAGTGTCATGGTTGCATTGGATGGAGAACACCAGTAATCGTTTACACCGTCATAATTTTCTGTACGGATTCCCCATGGACCAATATGTGTTGGAAAGAGAGAACCCCGAACCCCTTTCGTAAATTTTTCCCTTGATGAATTATTAATGATATAATTCAGATACTTCGGATCCTGTGCCTTTTCCACACCATTATCCCAGTATGCCTCTATTACTTTTGTATAATTATCCATGTGGTTCAATCGATTAGCAGTAATGGCTGTTCCCATCGGTCTTTGTACATCACTGTTCAATGTATAATCGCCTGTCCAGTTCGGTGCCACACTTCCACTCCAGGGAAATAACCCCGTGGTTACACCTTCCGCACGATGTTCACTAACTGCCTGTAAAGCACAGCCAATCTGATACATGTGTCCAAAATATAATTTTTCAATGGAATCTGATCTTTCATCCAGTTTAATGTAAGATTTCAACCAGTAATCTTTCCACCACTGTTGATGGCGTACTTTTGCTTCTGCAATTTTATCCACAGTATCATATTGTTCTACTTTTGAGATTGCATCTTCGTAGTAAGTAGCAGAATCTTTACCGCCCTCCACTGCGGAGACCACCTGAATGGTTTCACCAGCATCAACAGATAAACTAAACTTACTTGTATGATTATCCACATTTACAATTTCCGGATTTTTTCCTAATATTCTGGCAGCCAGTGTTGCATGCACCTGAGTACCATATGTAGCTGATACTGCATGCCTTGTCGCTGTAATTATGCCTTTTTCCTTATCAATTTTGGACTCTGTACTTGAATGCCCGCCATTGTTTGATGGTGGAGGAGTTGTCCATGCTGAAATATCCAAATCTATGGGTGCATCTGTTTTATTTGTTATCTCGGATATTATAAGGTTTTCTTTTGCAGATATCCATGTAGTTGTATCATAACCGCTTTCAGAAGAACCTGATGCTTCTGCAAGCTTCATATTCTGTGTCATAGAAAAAGTTCCATAAGTTCCTGTATCGTCCGTACGCTTAATATCCAATCCCCCAAAGCCCACATACTGACTGTCTCGGTTACTATCAGTCAATTCTTCAAAATTATCAAGCCTTGTAAGATAAATTGACTGATTTTTCCTATCACCGGTTTTCTTGCCGCTTAAAAAACCAAGTACTGTTCCGTTTCCCATCAGGGGGCCGTCCGGTGTATGCCTTGTTGTTGGATCAATCGTGGATGGTTGTGTATAAACACCCAGGTGTGAATCCAGTAATGCGGAGACCTCCCCCCACTGTGGCTTTGCTGAATATACCTGGGATACCTCCGCTGCTTTTGCATTATCTGCAGGCGCAACAACCGATAATCCGGATACAGCGATGCATAACGCCATTGTACCTGCTAAATACCGTTTCATCTTTTTCACTTTTTTCATCTTTTTTCTTCTCCTTCGTTATAAAATTTTACTTAAGACTACCCTCTTCGTTTTCCCCTTCCTTGTTACTTAAGGTAATTACTTATGTATCTCTATGATTATTTTACCAAATCCTTTCTAATATTAAATAGAGAAATCTACCTTTTTAAGGTGGACTTTTCTTCACCCTTATTTTCGTTCAGACTATTTTTAAAAAGTATATACTTCTACAAAGTACAATTCCTTTTTAACAGAACTGCACATGCCGTCCAGGGTCTCATTCTTTCTACGATGATCTCACCGCCTTTCAAGCTGATTACTTGGTTATGATAACCATTTGCTATATAAAATCCCTCTGGGGCAGGAATTTTTATCCGCTCTTCCGCTTTCTGAAAACTATGGCAGACAACCATAATCTCTTCTTTTCCTTCCCTGACCAGTACCTGGGTACCCGTCGGATCATGCATATTTCTGCTTCTGTTTCCATAAATGCGGGTGATCCCTTCCATAAGGACTCCTTCCAGCTCCCGGTAAAACGCCAATCCTTTTTCCACTTCCATCCATTGTTCATCCGATAATTTATCGATCTCTCCCGATAGACAGATTCTTCCAAGGAATCCCGAAGCCAGCCGGTACCGCAGTTCATCCACGCTCTGGTCTGCATGCAGCACAACCCAGATCTGACATTGCCTTGGCAGCATCAGATAGTGTTCATTGGCTACTATATAAGGAATCTCCCTGGATTCATGAGCATCCGAAAAGGAACTCATAGCACTTACTCCTAACATAGACGGCTCCAGCCGGTGCCCTCCGGATGCACAGTTTTCTATAATGATATCCGGTATCTGCCGCTTGATTTCCTGAAAAAATTCTCTTACTGCCGCCAAATGCTGTCTGAGCCCCTCCCCTGGACTTATCCCGCTGTCTGTGTCCCCGACTGATGCGGACGATACACTTCTTTTATCTCTGTCATTTTTGTCACTGTCCCGGCTGCCGTCGCATCCGATTCCGATACAGCCGTTATAATCTACTTTCAAATAACCGATTTCATTTTCGATCAACATGTCTATTACATGCACCTGAAGGTATTCCCGGACATCCTTTCTCCTGAAATCCCAAAATGTCCTCCAGCCACCTACATTTATCACAACTCCATTGCTTTTTAAATGCATATCATCGTATGCATCCGAATAAGCCGGAGAACCTTCTGTCGTTACTTCAAATTCCATCCAGAGTCCCGGAATATACCCCATCTTTCTAAAATCAGTGCTCATTTGTTTCATATCCGGAAAGCGCTTTTCATCTGCCAGCCACTCTCCATTGCCTCTTTGTTCCTGGCCATTCCGGCTCCAGCCGGCGTCTATCACCAGATAACGGATTCCCTTTTTGTCCAGGCATTTTGCATAGTTCATCATTTTATCCTGGGTCGGGTCCCCCCAGGATGCGCAGTATTCATTGAATACGATTGGCAGCCCATTTTCTCCATAACTGTCACAGGCTGTATTCTGCATATCTGTTACAGACTGGCAGGCTTTGGCTATATCTCCCTGTACACAGGACAAAAAAGCTGTGGGAGCCTCAAATTCTTCTCCCGGTTCCACAGTACGGCTCCACTGCCCGAACTCGTAATCTCCCAGACCCCCGCTGAAAGATATACTGTCTCCTAACCTGGTTACTTCCATCTGCCAGGTGGCATTGTGGCATAACTGGGCTGTCCAGAATACCTTATTTTTCCGGTCCTCCACAGATGCAAGAGGAAAGTATCTGCCAACCGGAAAGCTGCCTGCCGATCCAAACCGCTCGCTCACCGTAAACGGGGCACACCAGGCTTTCTCCAATGCGAGGCTTTCCAGGGTTTCATGAACATGTCTTCCCTCCACCGCCCAGCCTCCACGGAACCGGTGTAATTCCATCTGACCGTTTCCATCCTCTTCCTGGAATGGACTCAGATTCTCAAAAGCAAAACTGGATAACATCTCCAGGGTCAACGGCTGCTGTCCTGTATTTCTGAATTTTGTATTACAGATCAGCCCTTTTCTGCCATCTATCCAGGTAAGGGAATGCAAAACCTCATATCCTTCCGGCGATACTAATTTTGTCATCACCGTTTTACTGGCTTCATCCTCAAGCAGAGACTGGCTTTCATATTTCAGACAATCGGTACTCTGGCTGTATTTCATAGTCATTCCGCCGGAAACCCCACGGCTGTGGTGCTGCAGATGCAGATGCACCAAACTGCCCGTTTTCCACTCCCTGTTGTAATTGGAACGCTGGCTGAAGGGCTCTGCTTCCCGAAGCCAGGCTTCTTTCACCGTTCCATTCAGCTGCCTGGGAAGCAGCCACAAAGATATGTGCCTGTTAACGTCAATTAAATAAATTAATTTATATTCACCGAAAATATATTCTTTTGTCTCCATCATAACAAAAATATCCTTTCCAAGATTAGTCATACGACAGTTGTTAATAACTTGCGTTTATAACTCTAATCCATTAGGGGGAACAAGCTAAGCCTTGTTCCCCCTAATCATCATAATAAATATTATTTCGCCATAGATCGAAGTTCAAATCAAACCTGGACTGAATTAACCTTTCACCGCTCCTGCTGTCATACCTTCAATAATATATCTCTGTCCAATCAGATATATAATAATAACCGGTGCCATAGTCAGTACGATATAAGCACATATTAATCCCCAGTCCGTAGACCATGGTGAGGAAAATTCTCCATATACACCATACATAGAAAGCATTACCCCCCATTTCTTACTATCTGTCAAAAGATATAATTGAGATTCAAATCCGTTCCATGCGCCCATGAAATTCAAAATTATTCCCGTCATAGTAACGGGTTTCAATAACGGGAAAATAGTCCGAAAAAACATTTTCCATCCTGTAGCACCATCCATTGCAGCTGCCTCATCCAGTTCCCTGGGAATACCTTTTATAAAGCCGGTGAACAAAAGCATAGAAAAGGATATTCCTTGGGTTGCTGTTAGTAAAGTAGCTCCCAATATACTATTTGTCATATTCAGTCGGCTCATTACCAGCATAGTACTTACCATATTGGTTGTTGCAACAACACCAAAGAAAAAGTAACTGTAGAGTGCCTTATTTAGACGATTCACAGATCTTACAAGAATAAATGCTGCCATTGCTGCAGTTACATTACTCATAATCGTAGAAACGATAGATATAATTAAACTATTTGCATAGCCGCGCAGCATATTTCCTTTTACAAAAGCATTCATATAATTATCTAATTTCAGCTCTTTCGGCAACTCCAAAGAAAAGAATGCTGCTTCTGCAGCCGGTTTCAGAGAGTTTAAAATGATCAATACAAACGGAATCAGCACAACAATAGAAAAACCCCAACAGACAATCTGCAATATGCTCATACTTAATTTTTTTGCTTTCATTATGCTGACACCTCCCTCTTACTCGATTGTTTATTGACAATATAGGAAATTACGGTAGTCATAATCAATAACAGGACATTCATTGCAGAAGACAATCCATAATCTCCTGCGGAATATTCACGGTAAACCATGGTTGCAATTACTTCCGTGGCATTTCCCGGCCCTCCATTTGTCAATGAATACACAATATCAAACGCACGGAAGCCATGAACTACATTTAAAACCAGATTGATCGTTACAGCCGGCATGATATACGGAATTGTAATATTTCGAAACAATTGCCATTTGTTTGCTCCATCAATACGGGCCGCTTCATAATAAGTTTTGTCGATTCCCTGCAATCCTGCCAGAAAGATAACCATATTTAGTCCGAAATAACGCCATACCTCAACACCTATTACAGATGGCATTGCTGTCTGCAGCGTAATTAACCATTTTCTCTGAAGCATGCCAAGGCCGATTAAATCCAGGAAGTTATTCAAAAGGCCGGTTGGGCTTAGGATTGTGGTAAACATAATTCCAATTACTATGGTAGAAACTGCCTGCGGTATAAAATATACAGAACGTAGTACATTTCTTCCAAATACTTTTCCATTCAGAAGCATCGCCAGTCCTAATCCTAACGCAACTTCAAAAACGGAGGTTGCCAGAGCAAATACGATCGTATTTATAATCGGTCTTACGTATTTAAACGGCTGGTCCAAAAAAATAAATTTAAAGTTATCAAGCCCGCAGAACTTAATATCAGTACTATAGACATTCCAGTTTGTAAATCCAAAATAGATACCCACGATGGTTGGAACCATAAAAAGTATCGTATATAATATAAAAGCCGGAAGTACCATACTACGTGGATACATGGAGCGCTGTAATGATTTTTTTCTCTTCATATCTTTATCCTTTTCATAAAGAGAGTCTTGGGCTTCTCTCTTTTCCAGTGAAAACCCAAGACTCTGTGATCGTTAATTTGTTTCACAATTATTCAACCGTTTTGAACATTTTCTGTCTTGCTGCATCCAGGGAATCTAATACCTGTTCCGGTGTCATCTGTCCGAAGAACATGCTCTGAATATTTTTACCAAAACTTCCATCTGCACTTGCATATAATACCGCCTGAGCAGGTGATGCCTGTGTTTTGTCACCAACCATTTCCATAATCGTTGTGAAATCCTTTGGTGCCATTGCGGTTGCACCTTCTAATGTAGACTCCAATAAGTCCGTACGTCCATCATAATATGTCTGTAAATTTTCTTCTTCTGCTAAAAAATTGAAATATTTTTTACATGCTTCAATATTTTTTCCATCTTTGTTAATCATACGTGTCATGCCTGCACCTGTCATTGATACGGTACTAAAATCATCTGTATATGGGCATGGAAATGCTAGATATGTATCTGCTGAAGGTCCGCCCGCTGCTTCAATATCATTTACATAGGTAGCCCATCCAAACCACATTGCACATTCTCCATTTGCCATCAGGGTTGCTCCCTGATCAAATGTATTTGATAAATAATTTTCACCGAAGTAACCTTTTTCGGCACTGTCTTTTAAATTTGTCAAAAATTTTAATGCTTCCTCTGATTCTCCAAAGGTGGTCTCGTTGTTATTCAGCTTTTCGAATGTTCCTGGTGCTTTTGTCTCAATGTTGATTGCACCGTCAAATGCCTGTGCACAGTACCATTCATCTTTACCTGAAAAATATACGGGTGTAATCCCAGCTGCCAGCAAAGTGTCACATGCCTCTGTGAAGGTCTTGTAGTCTGTCGGGACTGCAATATTATGTTCTTCAAAAATAGCGCTGTTATAAATCATTGCCCGAAAATCGCGTCCCCAGGTAGTAAATCCAACTAACCTTCCATTATAACTCGCCTGATCCATCATCCATTCTGGATATCTTGAAACCCACTCCTCATCTGACAAGTCAAGTGCATATTTATCAGTCTGAAGTCTCTGGAGCGCCAACCCCGTCTCACCCATGTAAATATCAGGACCTTCGCCTGAAGATAATCTGGTCATTAATACATTTTCGTACTGGTCATCCGGATTTGCTTGTAAGTCAACTTTAATTCCTGTCTCTTTTGTAAATTTATCTGCTAACTCCCTGTCTATGTCACGGATCCAACTTGCAGAAGCTGCTACTGTTATTGTAATATCTTCATCTGCTGCCTCATTTCCAACAGATGCTTCTGTTTCGTCAGTTTTGCGTGCTTCTGATGCATCTGCTTTTTCTTCTCCAGCTGTTTCTGTTGGGGCTTTTGTTTCCTCTGCTGGTTTTTCCGAAGCACTACATCCTGCCAATCCTCCAGTCATTGCAACTGCTAATATAACACTTAAGCTTTTTTTCACCATCTTATTCTTCATAATTTCTTTCTCCTTTATTTAATTATGCCTAACAGCTTTTCAGTTATTTGCTGTTTGCTATAATTGTATAATATCCGATTTCTAATCTTTTTTAAATAGACGAAGTAAACCACTAGAGGTAGACTTTTCTGCACTAATTTTTTATTTTACATAAAAAAACAGGCTGGCACAAAAGCTTTCTTTATGCACCGCCTGTTCAACACTCTCTTTAATTTCCTTTTTATCATGTTATATTTTCCTACAATTCACTTCTATACTCCGATGGAGTTTTTCCTGTACGGTTTTTAAAAATACGGCTAAAATAATGAGAATCTACATATCCAACCAATTCAGCAATCTGTTTTAAATCCATCTCCTTCTGTGTCTTCATGAGTTCTATTGCTTTATTCATTCTTACTCCTATAATATATTTAACTGGGGATTCACCCTTATGCTTTTTAAATACACGTGTCAGATAAGTTCCGTTAAAATGAAAAATTCTAGACAAATCCTCTACAGTAATATCTTCTGCATAATGTTGATCTATATAAGATTCCACCCCTCTCATTAGTACAGCACTCTTTTCCTCTTCAAATTCAAAACTTATATATCTCTCCAGTATATCCCAGATTGGATCCTTCATTTCTTCCATTTTATGAATAGAAAACATCATTTCCTGGAGCTGATATTCCAAATGAACCGTGTCCGGTGCAGATCTGAATTGCCCACGTTCAATTAAAAACCTAAGAATATGAAGAATATTTTTTTCCACTTGGCGCTGCTGTACCCCCGCTTTATCCATGGCATCAATATACACTAATATGTCTTCTTCAATGGCTCTTATACTTCCTTTTTTCAAAGAAACGAGAAGCTTTTCCTTAACATCACTTGCAGATAATTCTTTTATATTAACTACATCAGAAATTTTCTCCTGTACGACATATTGGCCAACTACAAGATTTTTTTCTAAACGTGTTCTCAACTTGTGAGAAGCAGCTTGTATATCCTGATATTCCACTACCTCTTCATTTAAGCAAATATATACCGGTACTTCCTGAATTCTTTTCCGGAGTTCCCGCAGAAGTATCTCTCCTTCTCTACTTATCTGTACATCATCCATTTTCTTAGAATATGCCACTACTAAAAACTTCTGATTAATATGCTTTTCATCTATAATCCAGAATGGAACATCTCCTTCCCTGAGATAGGGCACAATTTCCTCCCATATAATGTTTTTCCACATCTGCCTTATATATTTCATATGATTCAATGAGATCATATTCCATGGAAGATTTCCTATATTGATTAAAAACAGCGCAAAATACCGCCCCTCATGATCAAAGGGCAGAGATTTCTCATAATTTATGCCACTAATTGTAGACGATAATATCTCCCTCTCATTTGACTTACGCTTCGCAGTCAGAGATTTTTTTATACGAGTAAATACTTCCTCCAACTGTTCTGTTTCCAAGGGTTTCAAAAGATATTCCTCTACCCCCTGGCGAATTGCCTGCTGTGCATAAGAAAAATCATTGAAACCGCTCAACATGATAATCTTGACGTTTTCATTTTTCTGTCGAACTTCCTCTATCAACTGAATTCCGTTCATAATGGGCATTTTAATATCCGTAACAAGCACATCCGGTTCCATGGTCTGTATCAGCTTTAATGCATCCACCCCATTAACGGCAGTTCCAACCACAAAAAAGCCCATATTCATGCCTTCAATTTCCCTGACTACATCCCGCAAAATAATAGTTTCATCTTCTGCCACCACTACCGAATATTGCTTATCACCCATTTGTTTTTCCTCCAATTGTAATCTTTAATCCTCCATAAGCCGATCCCTGTAATGTAAAAATTGCATCTTCTCCATACGCCAGCTTCAACCTTGCGAAAATATTTAACAGTCCCAGTCCATCTATCTGTGCCTCTGGAATATTTTGTTCAGGGAGAAACGCAGCCAGCTTCTGTTCCAGTTCTGTGATCTGCAGTTCGTCCATTCCAGGTCCATTGTCTTCTACTTCGATTATCCATTTATTTTCTGTAAAACTCCCCTGGATATCAATAATCCCCTGTGAATAATTTTCGGATGAATACTTAATACTGTTCTCTACCAACGGCTGGAGCACGAGCCGAGGAACAGCTATTGTATCCATTTCTTCTGGAATATCAATATCCCAATGCAACCGTTCCTCATAACGTACTTTCATCAGATTCAAGTATTGTATTGTATAATCTTTTTCATTTTTTATCGTAACCAGATTTTTGTCAGAATTTGAAACATATCGAAGCATCTTTGATAAATCGGTACAGATTTCCACAATCTGTTTACTTCCTGCCTCTTTTCCCATGATCTTAATAATGGAGAGGATATTATATAAAAAATGAGGATTCATCTGAGCCTGCATGGCAAGCAGCTTCGCCTGAACTTCATGGGCACGTATAGAAACTATCGTATTCAGAGATTCCTGAAGCTCCTTGCACATCTTTACAAACACCTGATTCAGCTCTGATAACTCCAAAATATCTGTTTCAATCTCTTTTGGTTCATAAGAAGCAATTTCTTCCAGCTGAAGATCTTTCATAAGTCCGTTAAACTCCCTCAGAGGGCTGGACAGCTGTTTTGCCATTATATTTGTTATAATTCCGGTAATACCAATAACTACAACACCTATAAATAAAATAATATTCCGCAAATTTCGAACCGGTGCCAAAAATGTATCTTTTTCCCGAATAGCAAGGATCGTCCAGCCATACTTATCGGTATCGGTAGTAGCACTCACTAATACTTCATCCTTCTTCGTCTCGGGATTATTTAAAGTATAAGAAATCTGATTCGCTGTACTTTTCTGCAATTGCGCTACATAATATTTACCGCTTTTTTTTGACTCACTTTCATCATAGATCAGTTCACCACGCTCATTATACATAATAATCTTGCTATTATCACCTATATTGGTCAGCTCTAATAAATGTCTTTCAATAATTTTCCGGATCTCCTTAAATGCAATCTGAGTTTCCATTATTGCGGTAGGTTCCATTACATTTTCTTCGCATATAGCACGGCACATGGAGACAACCTCAACTTTCTGGCCTCCCCACACTGTCTTATATGGTTTGGAAAGAAAGATTTTACCATTCCGTTCTAGTATTTCTTTTTTGTAAGGAATCGCCTCAACTTCTTCCTGTGACAATTTCCTGATTGCAGGATTATAACCTACGCCGGCATAATTGCCATTAAAATTCATAAAGTTTAGTTGATAACTTCGGTATTCTTCCGGACCGCACACAAGATTGCTATATTCATTAAACTGTCTCTGTAATTCAACACTTTCTGCAGTAAACTTCTCTTCATCACTGAAAATCAAATTTTTAATAATCTTCGAAAACAGAATTCTCTTCTGCAGGTTATTCGCCTTCTCCAGATCCTGATCCATTTCATTTGCTATTGCATTGGCTGTCTGATACAAAGACTCCTGCGCTTTTTTCATAAGAGTATTCTTATTAAAATAATATATGATAAATAAAAATATCATAATGGATACAACACTTAGAATCAAGTAAGAGATAAACATTTTTTTCTGTATGGTTTTTCTGTTCTTTCCTATCGTTTTTCTCATCTGTTTATCCCCCACCATTCCTTTAATAGTAAATACTTATGATTTTCAGTATATCAAACATTATCATTTTTTGACAAGTGAAAATTTATTTGCCAGTTTTATAGCAACAATACCTTAATACACTCAATGATTTTTCTCTTAAATTTTGTATAGTGGCCTCGATGAATCCTGTGCTCACATAATATCCTTCTGCCTTGAAATGCCTTTATCCGAATTTATTCTTTAAATTTTTGTCATGGTGTTCTTCGTGCCAGACACTACCGCAACTGTACCGTCTTTTACTGCTGATTTTGTCACCTTGTATTTCAGGCTTCCAATCTTATGCACAGAAACTGCCTTTGGAAGTTTCACAGCTGGCTTACCGGAGGCGTCATTGGCTTTAGCTGTAAACCATTTGCAGCCAGCCTCAGTTTTTGAAACATTGCTATCATGTCTTCTTTCTCTGCTGATGGTTTTGCCGCAAGCGCTGAACCTTGTGCAATCGTATCCTTGAAAGCTTTCCAGCTTGCATCCGTAGAGTTCCCCTGTCCTTTAGTCAGAACCGTATTCAGTACGGACAAGATGGTCTGAAATTTCGCTTCCACATAGGAAGTATCTACTTTGACCGTTAAGTTCCTGAATGCATTTTTTGCCTGGTTTACTGTTCCATTTAAGTAGAACCTTTTTTATAATTAATTACCTGTCCTGACTGATCGGTACTCTTACAGCAGAATTTGCATTTTTCATTAAAGGGTTCTCCGATAGGAGGATTTCCTTTAATATAAAATAATATTCGACTGTATACCCATTTCTGCCAGACGATAACGGCAGCTCTTCTTTCTGGCTCCTCACCAGTTCCAGCATTAATAAGATATAGATTTTGTCGCCCATGATATCCTTTGAACCCCTTTTTACTCCCATGTTGTGAATATTCAGACAAAAAGAAATCCCGCAAGCATCATGCTTGCGGGACATTTTAAGACTATTATACAATTCCCTGTGCGTTCATAGCATCTACAATTTTTTCAAATCCTGCAATGTTTGCACCTAATACATAGTTGCCGTCCTGTCCGTAACGTTTTGCAGCGTCTGACATGTTATGGCAGATATTAACCATGATACCCTGTAATTTGGAATCCACTTCTTCGAATGACCAGCTCAGTCTTTCGCTGTTCTGTGACATTTCAAGTGCGGATGTAGCAACACCACCAGCATTTGCAGCTTTACCCGGAGCAAAGATTACACCGTTTTCCTGAAGGTATTTTGTAGCTTCCAGGGTTGTAGGCATGTTAGCACCTTCACATACTGCGAAGCAGCCATTTGCTACTAAAGTCTTAGCATCTTCAATATCCAGTTCATTCTGTGTAGCACATGGAAGGGCAATGTCAACTTTTGCTGTCCATACGCCTTTTCCTTCGTGGTATTCGGAATTTGGTCTGTAGTTTTTGTATTCCGTTAATCTTGCACGTTTTACTTCTTTAATCTCTTTTAATACATCTACGTCAATTCCTTCCGGATCATATACCCATCCGGTAGAATCGCTTACGGTTACAACTTTAGCGCCCAGCTGATGTGCTTTCTGGGTTGCATAAATAGCAACATTTCCGGAACCGGATACTGCTACTGTTTTGCCTGCTAATTCTTTTCCGTTGATCTTTAATAATTCTTCTGTTAAATATAATAAACCATATCCGGTAGCTTCTGTTCTTGCTAAGGAACCGCCGTAGGATAAGCCTTTTCCGGTTAACACGCCTTCATAAACGCCGCGGATTCTCTTATACTGTCCGAACATGTATCCGATCTCTCTTGCACCTGTTCCGATATCACCTGCCGGTACGTCTGTATCAGCGCCAATATATTTGCAAAGTTCTGTCATAAAACTCTGGCAGAATGCCATAACTTCTCTGTCTGATTTGCCCTTGGGATCAAAATCACATCCACCTTTACCACCGCCAATTGGAAGACCTGTCAGTGAGTTCTTGAAAATCTGTTCGAATCCCAGGAATTTAATAATTCCGATATTAACGGATGGATGCAGACGAAGACCGCCTTTGTAAGGTCCGATTGCGCTGTTAAACTGCACACGATAGCCTGTATTTACCTGAACCTGTCCCTTGTCGTCTACCCAAGGCACACGGAATTTGAATTGTCTTTCCGGTTCAACAAGTCTTTCAAGCAATGCATCTTTTCTGAATTTTTCTTCATTTGCTTCAACTACAACTCGTAAAGATTCCAGAACTTCTTTTACTGCCTGATGGAATTCCGGTTCAGCAGGGTTCTTTTTCACTACCAGTTCAATTACCTCATCAACATATGACATTTTAAAATCCTCCTTAGCATAAATGTTTTCCAGTAAAAACAGACGCTCCTCAATCCATCTGCCTCTACGTTTTAGTTCCATTTTGTATTATATAATGTACAGAAGCTGATGACAAGTAATTTTTTACATTTCTTTACATATATTCTCAAGCCTTTTTTACAAATAAGACTTGAGAATCCGTATGGTATCCTCTTCAAAACCCAGAAATTCTTCTGCGAGTTCATATACCATATTGTGCACAACCGGATTCTGATCCACTGTTTTTTTCACCTCAGTTAACCGTTCTTCTTTCTTTTGTATCATCATATCGGCTATGTGTGAGGTACTTACGTTGAAGACTGTTCCTGCCTGAAGGGAAGCCCAGCGTTTTGTTCTGTCCCCAAGCTTTAACGCCGTATCAGCCAATCCTTTTTCCCTCAGGCTGTCAGCAGCCCTTTCTTCCAGCCTCGAATACCTGGCTGCTTGGAGATTCAAATCCAGTGCCAGTTCGTCATCGTATACTTTACTTAAAATAGTGTGGATATCAAGAAGCGCTGTTTTACTTTCCTTACAGATTCCACAGAGAATCTCTTGTTCTGCATTCGTTATCATGATTAATTACCTCGCTTTTTCATAGCATGTGTATTAAAATCATAATTTATGCAGATTCTTCTTTTCATTCATAATTTAACCAGTGCAAACACATCAAAAAGCTTATGCACAACACAAAAACAGA
>NZ_JAWYAJ010000518.1:0-3273 GCF_034124845.1 Robinsoniella sp. | reverse complement strand
TAATTATGTGCGCTGCAGCCAAATGTATCATTAATCCCTACAAACTCAATTGGTTTGCATTCTTTGCAGATCGCCTCTGCAATTGCAGATCCCATGCCTCCGGCTATATTATGTTCTTCTGCTGTTACGACTGCTTTTGCATCCTTAACAAGCTGAATAACCGCTTCCCGGTTCAATGGTTTTATGGTACTGACATTCACAACTTTTATAGACACTTTTCCTTCCAGCTCTTCTGCCGCTTTCAACGCAAGCCCTGCCATGATTCCGGTAGCAAATACTACGATATCTTTTCCTTCTTTTAAAACTGACGGCATTCCGATTTCGAATTTTTTGCCCTCCGGTGTTACATTTTCATAATCATTTCGATTGAGCCGAATATAACAGGGACCATTGTATTCTGTAATTGCCTTTACCGCTTCCACGGTTTCATTGGCATCTGCAGGACAGATTACCGTCATGTTAGGCACCGCCCGGAAAATTGCCATATCTTCCACACACTGATGGGTCGCCCCATCTCCAAAGTCAGACATTCCTGAAGAAGAACCGCATATTTTCACATTTAATTTTCCAATAGCGATTGTCTGACGGATCTGATCAAATGCCCTTCCTCCGGAAAATACAGCAAAGGAATTTGTAAATGGAATTTTCCCCGTTTGGGCAAGCCCTGCTGCAACCGATGTCATGTTCGCTTCTGCTATACCCATTTCAAAATGTCTGTTGGGATACGCTTCTTCAAACAGCTTACCCATTGTAGAACCACCCAGATCGGCGTCCAGCACAACAATATTTTCGTTTTCTTTTCCAAGCTCCACCAAGGTTTTGCCATAAGCGATTCTCTGATTTGTATAGCTCATTCTCTCTGCCTCCTTTATGATAATTCTGCGATAGCCTGTTTATAATTTTCTTCCGTCAGCATTCCATTGTGGAATCCCACTACATTTTCTGCGAAGCTTACGCCCTTGCCCTTTACCGTATTGGCAACAATCATGGTCGGTCTTCCCTTTACCGTATCTGCTTCGTCCAGAGCACTTAAGATCTCTTCCATGTTGTGACCATCAATTTCAATCACATTCCATCCAAAGCCCTCCCATTTCTCGATTATAGGATTGGAATCCATCCGGTCCACAATTTTGCCGTTAGCCTGCAGCCCGTTTCTGTCCAGAATGGCAACGAGATTATCTGCCTTATATGCACTTGCCGCCATTGCCGCTTCCCAAATCTGGCCTTCTGCCATCTCACCGTCACCGCAGAGCACATATACTTTCCGGTCAATCCCATCCAGCTTCATCCCCAGTGCCATTCCAAGCCCGATCGACAGCCCCTGTCCCAGAGAACCGGTTCCGGCTTCAATCCCGGGCGTCTTCAATACATCCGGATGCCCCTGCAGGTAAGAACCGATTTCTTTCGTTGTCTTCAAATCGGCAACCGGGAAATAACCCGCTTCCGACAAGGCTGCATACTGCAGGATCGCCACATGACCCTTACTTAACAAAAACCGGTCCCGATCCTCCATTTTCGGATTCGCCGGGTCATGCTTCATTTTGTAAAAATATAAAGCAGTTACGAGATCAGCGGAAGAATTAGATCCTCCGATATGTCCGGCAACCCCTACGCCGATGCTGACTACTACATCTTTCCTGATTTGCTTTGCTTTCATCTGAAGCTCTTCAATCAACTTCTTGTCATAAACCATTCCTTTTCCTCCTTTATTGTTTTGTATGTTGTTATATGTCAGTTGTATTACAGGTGATGAGTAGAATATTACTCTCCTCTAGCAATTTTGTCAATAGAATTGGTTTATTTTAATTTTTTTTGTTTATTATATATAATTTTTGATTTAAAAATTTGTTGATAATTTTTATACGGGACGGAGACGAGGGATAATTGAACTCTACGCTACCGATTCTCTTTCATCCTCCAGAACTATTTTAAATTGCAGGGGAATCGCCTGGGCAGCCTGTGTAAGTGAAATCCCGGTCTTATCAAAAGAGTCATAAGCCCATTCACCCGCCTTGGGTTCCATATAAGCATACTTTCCCATTAATAATTCTTAACTGCTTCGGCAGTTAACTTCAACATAAAAATTTCCTAAAAAGGGCAAGAATCATAAACTCTACGGAGCGTTTATTGCTATTGTGGGGATAGAAAGATATGCTTAGATTTAGAGAAAACAGTTAAACAGAAACCAGAAGTCCAAAAACCTAGAAAATAGACAAGGATTTACGACAAACTCAGACTTGTTAATGCATTCAGAAAAAGGAGAAATTATGGGTAATTTTCAACCAATCAATATGGAGACATGGCCTATGGCACAGGCTTTTTACTACTATACGCAGATGGCGCCAACCAGCTATACCGTCAACGTCAATATAGATGTAACAATACTTAGAAAAATACTGAAAGATCGGGGGTATAAATTTTTTCCGGCCTACCTTTATTCCGTGACCAAAGCAATTTCAAAACAACCAGAGCTGCGTGTTTCCCTGCAAGACAATATATTGGGACACTGGGACTCTCTCACCCCCACTTACCCGCAATTTCATGAAGACGATAAGACAACATCCCTTTTATGGACAGAATACCATGATAATTTTGAAGTATTTTACAGACAATACCTTGCCGATACAACCCAGCATGGGGGAAGCCATGGAATCCTCTCTTCCAAAGGTGCTCCGCCGCCTAATGCTTATGTAATATCCTGTATTCCCTGGTTTACATTTGAAAGCTTTTCCATTCACAATCATGGAATAAAGAATTACTATGTTCCAAGCTTTGAAGCGGGTGGCTTTACAGAACGTTCTGATGGAAAAATCATGATGCCCTTATCTGTTACCGTTCACCACGCAACAACAGATGGATACCACTTAAAAGAGTTTTTTGAGGAATTGCAGCAAACCATGGATACTCCCCATGAGTGGCTATAAATGAGCTCCGCCTTTCATTCCAGCAAAAAAAGTAAACTTCCATCTCCTTTTACGCATAAACAGCCAAAACATACTGCGCTGCATCCAATAAAGAACAGCCAGCCACACCCCCAGGGTTCCAACCTGCTGAGAAAACCAGCTTTGTATCAACGAATGCTATCTCGGAAAGAGAAGGGGGCGGACCAGGAGAGGGGTTTGGAAGGCGTATAGCAGATCTGTGCATTTACTTACCTTACCGGAGTGTTTTTTGGCGGATAGTATTCGACTGGCTCCCATCGGATACTAAGCGGGCATTGAGCGTGTTTTAAAATTCATTTCTGTCAGCTGTGCGTCACAGTTTGTGGGAGAT